>JBCCMR010000246.1:0-5009 GCA_039026255.1 Pseudomonadota bacterium | reverse complement strand
GGCGAAGCCAAGGGCGGCTCTGACCTGACGTTCGGGTCCTACGGGCTGAAGGCGACGACGCCCGAACGGGTCACCGCCCGCCAGATCGAAGCGGCCCGCCGGGCCATGACGCGTCATATGAAGCGACAGGGCCGAGGATGGAGCCGTATTTTCCCGGACGTGCCGGGCACCTCGAAGCCCACCGAAGTGCGGATGGGCAAGGGTAAGGGCTCGGTCGATTACTGGGCTGCCAAGGTAAAACCTGGCCGCGTGATGTTTGAAATTGACGGCTTGGCTGATGGCATCGCCCGGGAGGCCCTGCGCCTTGCCGCGATGAAGCTGCCCGTCAAATGTCGGGTGGTTCAACGCGAAGACTGGTAACAGTCCCCGAGCCAAATAAAAGACACAAAGAGCCCCGCTCCGGCGGGGTTTTTTGCGACGGTGTCAGCTGCGGTGCGCTTGGGCTTTGACCCCGCCCACAATGCCCCGGGCCAGGTAGCCGGCCATTTGGTCGTAGAAGGTGTGGATGCGCTCGTACCCGTCATCCCCGTGGACCGCCGCATAGGCCGTGCGATTTTCCCGGAACGCCGCCAGGCGTGTGGCCGTGAATGCGGCCCAGTCGTCAGACATATCTTGCAGCGCCACGCCGCCAAATCCGGCCGCATCGAGCCCGTCGCCGTAGTCCTCCCATCCCACCAAGGAATTGGGGAAAAGGTGCGCTTGAAACGACGCCATCTCATTGGGCGGCGGGGCCGTGCGGTGGAAAAGATCTTCGGCGAAGAACCCGCCGCCGGGCCGCAGGGCGCCCGCGATACGGCCCAGGTAGGCGGCGCGGTCGGGAATATGGAACAGTGCCAGCCAACTGACCGCATGGTCAAAGCCGCCCACGGGCAGGGGCACGGTGAGGAAGTCGCCCTCCACATGGGTGACCTGGTCGCCCAGGCCCGCCCGGGCCGTCAGGTCTGCGCCAATGCTGTTGTAGTCGCCCTGTAGTTCGACCGCCGTGACTTGGGCGCCGCTATTTTGCGCCAGGTAGCGGGCGCAACCGCCCCAGCCCGCGCCGACCTCAAGCACACGGTCCCCGGGGCCGATGCCCAGGGCATCAATTGCCGCGTCGATAGCGGCGGTGCCGTGGTAGTGCAGTTGGTCGAATTGGGACAGCACATCGACCGTGAGCGGCGCGTCTGGGCCGAACCCCAGGTGCGCCAGGTCGGCCAGGATCCGGTCCGCCCGGGGGTAAAGCCCCATCGTCTTGATCGCGTCAGTCATAGCCAGAGCCTAAGCCGGTTGCGGCGCCTATGGGAACACCCAATCGGGCTGGTAGACACGGGCAAGCCACTAGGAAGCGCCGTGCCCCTAGCCCCAGGCGTAGTTGAAGCTGACACTGATGCGTTCTTCGTCGGTCATGTTCATCGGCACCTCGTGGCGCAGCCAGCTTTCCCAAAGCAGGACCTCACCAACCGCCGGGCTGAGGTAGACAAAGGGGCGCAGCGCCTCGGGCGCGTCGGCCCGGCGCGGTGGCGCAGCCATCATCATCGCCAGCCGCGGGTCTTCGAGCTTTAGTGCCGAAGTGCCCTCGGGCATGGCCACATAAGTAGTGCCCGAAATTGCGGAATGGGGGTGGATGTGGGCGGTATGGATGCCCCCCGGGGGCAGGATGTTGATCCAGATATCTTCGAGCCGGAGCGCCTTGTCACCCAGATCATACGCGAGCGTTTCGGCAAAGGCCTTCACGTGGCGATCGAGCGCCTCAACCACCTGGGCGAAGACCGGAAATCGCCATGGCAGATCGCTGAGCGATGCGTAAGAAGTATAGCCGGGGAAGTCGTTTTCGTCGCACCAGTCCTGCCCGGCGGTATCGTCTTCGGCGATGGCCAGGCACGATGCGTGGAGTTCACCCTGGGCGACATCGCCACCCAGGGTAGCGCGGTAGATGGGGGTATGGAAAAGCTTCATGGCCTGCCCATACCCCAGCGCCGTCCGCTTGACGAGCGCGGGCGCGCCGTTAGCTGGCGCTTTTAGCCGATGAAAACATCAGCCGGATCGAGACCGGCACGGCGCGGGTTATGCTGTCGAGCCCCGCAATGCCCTTCAGCGTGTCGATGCCTGCGTCGATGCCCAGCTCATCGGTGGCCACCCAGAGGAAATCGTTTGTTGTGACCATCACCTTGTCGTCGGCCACTCGCATGACAAAGACTTCGGTGAAGACGTCCACGTCCTGGCCCAGAAAGGCAAGCGTGCCATCAACTTCAACCACTGCGCTTTCTCCAGGGGCGAGCCCTTCGACCGCAGTCATATCAAGCGGGATCGACACCTTAGCCGTGGGGGCGCCCTTAAAGACGTGTTCTCCCATGCGTTCGTTGCGGATTTCCACAAGCGTGTTGATCGACGACAGGTCGATGGTGACCGTGGCGGTGCCGTCTTTGACGGTGCCCGAAAGTTGATCAAAGCTGTGCACTTCGCCCGTGTATTCGTTCTTGACCGACCCGAAGGCCAGGCGCGACCCCTCGTTGTCGAGCGTCCAGTCTGCCGCAGACACGGACCCGGAAATAAGCGCGAAAGCGGCAGCGAATGCGATGGTTTTCATTGGGTCCTCCCTAGGTTGATTTCCGTAACGTAAAGCAAAGTTGCGCTTTGTCTGCCCCAATCTTCAAACCTGTGATCGCGCGCGCCGGATCGTGGGGGTTGCAAAGGCGGGGGGGCAGAGCTATACGGCGCGCTCATCCAGGTCTCCACCGGAATCAGGGTGACCAGCGGCGAAGCTGCGGGCCCTCCGGTGAATGTTGCGAAAGGACCGGCTATGAATGCCGCCGAACTGCGGGACAAGACGCCCGACCAACTGCGTGAGCAGTTGGAAACTTTGAAGAAAGAAGCCTTCAACCTGCGTTTCCAGCAGGCCACTAACCAGTTGGAAAACACCGCCCGTATGCGCACTGTGAAGCGCGACGCGGCGCGGGTGAAGACGATCCTGAACGAAAAAGCCGCTTCCGCGGCCAGCGCGGAGTAAGCCCATGCCAAAGCGCATCCTGCAAGGTACCGTGACCAGTGACCAAAACTCCCAGACCGTGACGGTTCTGGTTGAGCGCCGTTTCACCCATCCGGTCCTGAAAAAGACCATCCGCAAATCCAAGAAATATCGCGCCCACGACGCGAACGACCAATTCAAGGTCGGCGACACTGTCCGCATCCAGGAATGTGCTCCGGTCTCGAAAACCAAACGCTGGGAGGTGATCGCCTCCTAACGGCCATCACCCCCGGTTCAACGAAACCCTGGGCCCACGCGCCCAAAGGTCGGGAGAACCCCAATGATCCAGATGCAAACCAATCTGGATGTGGCTGATAATTCCGGTGCCCGGAAAGTTCAGTGCATCAAGGTTTTGGGCGGGTCCAAACGTAAATACGCCTCGGTCGGCGACATCATCGTGGTGTCGGTGAAAGAAGCCATTCCGCGTGGACGCGTAAAAAAAGGCGATGTGCGCAAGGCTGTGGTTGTGCGTACGGCCAAGGAAGTACGCCGTGAAGACGGCACCGCGATCCGCTTTGACCGCAACGCGGCCGTGATCCTCAACAACGCCGGAGAGCCCGTGGGCACCCGCATCTTCGGCCCGGTAGTCCGCGAACTGCGCGCCAAGAACTTTATGAAGATCGTGTCCCTGGCTCCGGAGGTGCTCTGATGGCGGCCAAACTGAAAAAGGGCGATAAGGTCGTCGTACTGACCGGTAAAGACAAAGGCAAAGAGGGCGAAATCCTGCAGGTTATGCCCAAGGACGGCAAGGCCGTGGTGCAGGGCGTCAACATCGCCATTCGCCACCAGCGGCAAACCCAGGCGTCCCAGGGCGGGCGCGTCCCCACCGAGATGCCAATCCAGCTGTCGAACCTCTCTTTTGTGGATAAAAACGGCAAAGCAAGCCGCGTCGGTTTTAAGATGGACGGCGACAAAAAGGTCCGCTTTGCAAAAACAACGGGGGACGCGATCGATGGCTGATTACACGCCGCGCCTGAAGACCCACTATCGCGACACTATCCGCGCCGCGATGAAAGAGGAGTTCGGCTACAAGAACGACATGATGATCCCCAAGCTCGACAAGATCGTTTTGAATATGGGGGTCGGTGAGGCGGTTGCTGACAGCAAAAAAATCCGCAGTGCTGTGGCCGATATGGCCGCAATCGCCGGTCAGCAGCCGGTGATCACCAAGGCCAAGAAGTCCATCGCGGGCTTCCGGGTGCGGGACGGGATGCCGCTTGGCGTGAAGGTGACGCTTCGCGGCAATCGTATGTACGAATTTCTTGACCGGCTGATCACCGTGGCCATGCCCCGCATCCGCGATTTCCGCGGCGTTTCCGACAAAAGCTTTGACGGTCGTGGCAACTACGGCATGGGGCTCAAGGAACACATCGTCTTCCCCGAAATCGACTACGACAAGGTGGATGAGATGTGGGGCATGGACATCGCGTTTGCGACCACAGCCCATTCCGACGCCGAGGCGCGGTCGCTGCTCAAGCACTTCAACATGCCTTTTACCAGCTGACACCCAGGAGTTTCGAGATGGCAAAATCCGCAATGGTCCAGCGCGAACTGAAGCGTCAGCGCCTGGTGAAAAAATACGCTGCCAAGCGTGCGGCCCTCAAAGAGATCGCTAGCAACACCGATCTGCCCATGGAGGATCGTTTCAAGGCGCGCCTCAAGCTTGCGCAACTGCCGCGCAATTCGTCGCCCTCTAGGCTGCACAACCGCTGCCAGGTGACCGGGCGTCCAAAGGCGTATTATCGCAAACTTAAGATGTCCCGCATCGCGCTCCGCGAACTGGCCTCGGATGGCCAGATCCCGGGCATGGTCAAGTCCAGCTGGTAAGGAGTGTTTGAACAATGAACGATCCTATCGGTGATATGCTGACACGCATTCGCAACGCACAGCTGCGCGGCAAGTCGACGGTCAAGACCCCCGGGTCAAAGCTGCGCGGCTGGGTGCTCGATGTGCTGCAACACGAAGGTTACATTCGGGGTTATGAGTCTGGGGCCGATGCCCAAGG
>JBCCMR010000245.1:0-5022 GCA_039026255.1 Pseudomonadota bacterium | reverse complement strand
TGGATCACCTCGCTTGGCGCCCGGGAAGAGGTCAACCAAGCCGCCCATTCCTGCGGAGGGATCGTACTGCACGACATCATCAATAACTTCTTCGCCAAAAAGGCGATTGAGAAAGGCGCCGACGGGCTGATCGCCGTAGCTGCGGGTGCAGGTGGCCACGCGGGCCCGCAGTCGCCGTTCGCGCTGATCCAAGAAATTCGCGCATGGTTTGATGGCCCGCTCCTGCTGTCGGGATCGATTGCCACCGGAAATGCAGTGCTAGCATCCCGTGCCATGGGCGCAGACCTCGCCTACATTGGTTCACCCTTTATTGCCACGGAAGAAGCCAACGCGGTGCCCGGCTACAAGCAGATGATCGTCGACTCAAACGCGGACGACATCGTGCTGTCATCGCTCTTTACCGGAGTGTCGGGTAACTACCTCAAGAAGTCGATCTCGAACGCGGGCATGGACCCCAACAACCTGCCCGACGGGGACGTATCCACGATGGATTTCGACACCGGCTCCGCCAAGCCCAAAGCTTGGAAAGAGATCTGGGGTTCCGGCCAAGGAATCGGCGCCATCGACCGCATCGGCCCAGCGGGCGCACTAGTAGACCAACTTGATAGCCAGTACCGCGCCGCCCAGACGCGCGTTGCGGGCAGTGGCTGAACTTCTGGTCATCCGTCATGCCCAGGCCTCTTTCGGGGCGGACAATTACGACCAACTATCGGACCTGGGTTACCGCCAGGGCGCGCTTTTGGGCGCGCTCCTGCGGGACCGGGGATGGGTGCCTGATCGCTGTGTGATCGGAGCCCTAAAACGCCAGCGCCAGACGCTCGATGCGATGGAATTCGACAGCCCCGAAACCCAGCCAGGCTTTGACGAATACAACTTCCACGACCTTCTGAGCCACCGCTTTGACGGCGCTTTGCCGACCGAGGTCATGCAGGATCGCAAGACCCATTTCCGCACCCTTCGGGAGACGCTCAGGCTTTGGCAGCAGGACCGCCTAGAGGGCGTCGCCGAAACCTGGAGCACCTTCTCCAGCCGCGTGGCCGACGCCCTGGCCATGGCCACGCGGCCTGGCGCGGATCGGGTGCTGGTAGTGTCCTCAGGTGGGCCCATCGGATGGATGGTCGCGGCCACCCTCGCCGCCCCCGAAGAAATGATGATCGCGCTAAACCTGCAGGTCAAAAACACCTCTATGACGCGGTTCATCTTCAACGACCGCGTACGCTACCTGCATGAATTCAACGCCACGCCGCACCTGGATACCCCCGAACACGCGGCCAAGATCACCTATAGCTGAAAGGCGGCACTTCTTATGTCTGACGCCCCTTCTGACCGATCCGACCCCGCTAATACGCAAAAGCTCGATACTCAAGCGGTGGCAGACTACCTGGCCGACAAGATCGATGGCTTCGCGGGTCCGGTGGAGGCCGAGAAATTTCAGGTGGGGCAGTCAAATCCCACGTTCCTGCTACGCACCCCGGCAGCCAACTATGTTCTGCGGCGCAAACCGCCGGGGCAGCTTTTGAAGTCCGCCCACGCGGTCGACCGGGAATTTCGCGTCCAGGCAGCGCTGGCCGATACGCCCGTGCCGGTGCCGCGGGTCCACCACCTGTGCGAAGATGACGGGGTCATCGGGTCGATGTTTTACGTGATGGAAGCGCTCGACGGGGTGAACCACAACCTGCCCACCCTGCCCGGTGGCTCTAATGACCTGCGCAGGGGGGTGACCGACGAAATGAACCGGGTGTTGGCGGCGCTCCACGACGTGGATATAGCCGCAGTCGGGCTGAGCGACTACGGCCCCCCCGGCAACTATTTTGAGCGTCAGATCGGCCGTTGGACCAAACAGTACCGCGCGTCCGAGACGGTACCAGTGGCGGCCATGGACACGCTTATTGACCAGCTTCCCCAGGCGATCCCCGCCGATGACGGTCAGCGAACGCTGGTGCACGGGGACTACCGCATCGACAATATGATTTTTGAACGGGACGGGCCGCGCTGCCTGGGCGTTCTGGATTGGGAACTGTCGACCATCGGCCACCCCTACGCGGACCTTGCCGCCGTCATCATGCAATGGCAGATGCCCGAAGGGCCCGAAGGGCGCGGCCTTGCCGGGGTGGACCGCGCGGCCCAGGGCCTGCCCACCGACGCCGAGTTTATCGCGGCCTACTGCGACCGGCGTGGGTTGGCAGGGATACCCGATTTCGGCTTTTACCTGGCGTTCAGCTTCTTTCGCATGACTGGCATCATCCAGGGCGTGCTGAAGCGCGCGCTTGATGGGAACGCATCCAATCCCGCCCGCGGGCGCCAGATGGGCCAGTACGTTCCGGTCTTCGCCGAGGCGGGCTTGCGCGCGCTGGACCGATGACCGGGGATGCGGGCCGAGGACGCCCAGCTTCCGACCCGGTGGGGGAGCCACCCTACCCCTATCAGCGGCTGATCGGGTTCCGCATTGTCGCCTGGTCCGAGGGGTTTTGCCGGCTTGAACTGCCGCTGCGCGATGACCACGGCAACCGCTACGGGCTGCCCCACGGGGGCGTGCACGCGTCGCTTGCTGATACGGCCATGGGGTTTGCAGGCAGTTGGGCTCAGCCGGGTGCTGCGCCGGTCATGGCCATGACCCTGGCGCTGAACGTGCAGTACCTGTCGCGGCCTGAAGGGATGCTCTTGATCGCTGAAGGCCGCCAAACGGGCGGTGGCAGACGTACCTTCTTTGCCGAATGTGACGTGCGCGACGCGGGTGGGGCACTGGTGGCTGCCGCCACCGGCACCTTCCGCTATCGCATGAGCGAGGCGCCTTAGTAGACGCGGGCCTTAGGCGCGATCTTAGCCGGATCAATGCCGCCTTCATTGTGGCCGGTCAAAGGCTCCACATGGACATCCCGGTAGCTTAGGTCGACCTTAGCATCATCTACCCGCGCCAGGGTGTGAACCCGCCACTCCTTATCGTCCCGGTCGGGCCAATCCTCTTGCGCGTGGGCGCCGCGGCTTTCTTTGCGCGCCTCAGCGCTGACGATTGTGGCCATGGCGTTCGGCATCAGGTTGGTTAGCTCAAGCGTCTCCATGAGGTCGGTATTCCAGATCAGGGACCGGTCCGTGACCTGCAAGTCTTTCATCTTGTGCGAGATCGCCGTCATCTTAGAGACCCCCTGTTTGAGCGTCTCGTCGGTGCGGAAGACAGCGGCGTCCTCTTGCATAGCTTTTTGCATCTCCAAGCGCAGATCAGCCGTGCGCATCGCACCTTTGCAGTGGCGTAGGCCGTCGAAGCGGTCCATGGCCGCCTCGACGCTGGCGTCGTTAAGGTCGCGGTTTGACGACTCCGGGTCTACAATTTCTGCGGCCTTAATGCCGGCCGCACGGCCAAAAACGACCAGGTCAATTAGGCTGTTCGACCCCAAACGGTTGGCCCCGTGCACGCTGGCGCAGCCCGCTTCGCCCACGGCCATAAGCCCCGGGAAGATACGGTCGTGATCCTCGGCGGTTGGGTCAAGCACTTCGCCCCAGTAATTCGTGGGTATGCCGCCCATATTGTAGTGCACAGTCGGCAAGACAGGGATCGGCTCTTTGGTGACGTCCACCCCGGCAAAGATGCGTGCTGACTCTGAGATCCCCGGCAGACGCTCCGCCAGCGCTTCCGGCGGCAGGTGGTTGAGATGCAGGTGGATATGGTCGCCGTCGCGGCCCACACCACGACCGTCGCGGATCTCCATGGTCATGCAGCGGCTCACAACGTCACGCGACGCCAGGTCCTTGTAGGTGGGGGCGTAGCGCTCCATAAAGCGTTCGCCTTCGGAATTGGTCAGATAACCGCCTTCGCCCCGGGCGCCTTCGGTAATCAGGCAGCCTGCCCCGTAAATACCCGTGGGATGGAACTGCACAAATTCCATATCCTGGAGAGGCAGGCCCTGGCGCGCGACCATGCCGCCGCCGTCGCCGGTGCAGGTGTGGGCGCTGGTGGCGCTGAAATAAGCGCGACCATAGCCCCCGGTGGCCAGCACCACCATCTTAGCGTTGAAGCGGTGGATCGTGCCGTCGTCAAGTTTCCAAGCAATGATGCCCTGGCAAGCCCCGTCGTTCGTCATGATCAGATCAATGGCGAAGTATTCAATGAAGAACTCCGCGTTGTTCTTCAGCGACTGGCCGTAAAGCGTATGGAGGATCGCATGGCCAGTACGGTCGGCGGCGGCGCAGGTACGCTGCACCGGGGGGCCTTCACCGAATTCGGTGGTGTGGCCACCGAAGGGCCGCTGGTAAATTTTGCCTTCTTCAGTGCGCGAAAACGGAACGCCGTAATGGTCAAGCTCGTAGACCGCTTTTGGCGCTTCGCGGGCCAGGTATTCCATAGCGTCGCTGTCGCCCAGCCAGTCAGAGCCTTTCACAGTGTCGTACATGTGCCACTGCCAGTGGTCGGGGCCCATGTTCTGCAGCGACGCGGCGATGCCTCCCTGGGCGGCCACTGTGTGGCTACGGGTGGGGAAGACCTTGGTTACGCAGGCGGTTTTGAGCCCCTGCTCCGCCATGCCGAGCGTTGCGCGCAAGCCAGCACCACCGGCGCCGACGATAACAACATCATAGGTGTGGTCGATATATTCGTAAGCTGCCATGGTCCGTTTTCGTCTTTTCTGTCGTCTGGTTGGGTTTAACGCGGCCCTCGCCGCCTTTCGCTGTGGCTTAATGCCCGCCCCTTGCCCGGGTGGCCAGGACCGGAAAGTCTGGGCGTCCGGTCACCCGGTGGTAATTCCGATGAAAGCAATCACAACAACCGCAAAGGCGCCGACCGCCCCCACAAAGTAAGAGCCGAGCTTTGTGCCCACCAAAAGCGCAGTCAGCATAGGTTGACCGTGCACGTAGTCCACGATGACCTCGTGGAGCCCGTCGGCCAAGTGTTTAAAGCTGACCACAATAAAAAGGATCGTGATCACTGCGCGCAGCGGGTTGGTGAAGGCTGCCAGAACCGTCTCGCGGCTTTCGCCGACCAGCGGCGCCACCATCACCAGGAACAAGATCGTCAGCGGCACCAGCGCTGCT
>JBCCMR010000244.1:0-5153 GCA_039026255.1 Pseudomonadota bacterium | reverse complement strand
CGCGGCCGACGGGCTCTTCACGGAATCACTTTGTGCCGCGTTGACCCAGACCTCTCCAGACGCGCTCGAAGGGTTAGAAGCGTTTTTGACCAAGAGGGCGCCGCGATTTGGCCAAAGCCGTGACGGGGGCAAGGGATGAGCCGCGCGCATGAACTGCGCCTTACCCCGGGTGCCGGAGGCACAATTCTACTAGAGAACCCGCGCCCCCTGCCCGCCCACGCGGCGCGCATCGGCGATTGGCTGGACCACTGGGCGGCCCATGCGCCGGACCGGGTGTTCTTAGCGGAAAGGAGCGGCGACGCCTGGCGCGAGATCACCTACCGCACGGCGGCCCAGGCAGTGGCAGGCTACGCGGCTGGGCTTTTGGCCCGCGGGGCAGAGCCCGGCCGCCCGCTTTTGATCATCACTGGCAACGGCGTGGATCATGGGCTGATCGCACTGGCGGCCCAGCGTATCGGCACACCCGTGGTGCCGGTGGCGGAACAGTATGCCGCGCTCTCCGCGGCTCACAGCCAGCTTGAGCATGTGTTAGAGCTAACTGATCCGGGCATTGTCTTTGCTGCAGATGCCGCTCCGGTGACTGCTGCCCTGACGCTTCCTGCTATGGCGGGGCGCGACGTGATTGTCGGGCGAAATGGTCCCACTGGCACAACGGCCCTTGACGCGCTGTTCGGCCCCGGCGACGGGTCTTCTGCCTGGGGCCAGGTCACCCCGGACACGGTGGCCAAGATCCTCATGACAAGCGGGTCAACGTCGGCGCCCAAAGGGGTCTTAAGCACCCACCGCATGTTGACAGCGAACCAGGCACAAGTGGCCGATGCCTTCCCCTTTGTCACCGCCCGCCCGCCGGTGCTGGTGGATTGGCTGCCCTGGAACCACACCTTTGGCGGCTCCCACAACTTTAATCTTGTGCTGGCCAACGGCGGCACGCTTTGGATCGACGATGGCAAGCCACTGCCGGGACTGATTGAGCGCAGCATCGAGAACCTGAAAGCCCGTTCAGGCACCATCGCCTTCAACGTGCCGGCCGGATTTGCGCGCATCCGCGACGCCCTGCGCGACGACGCGGGGTTCCGGGCGCGCTTTTTTGCAGACCTCGACATGATCTTTTACGCGGGTGCCAGTCTGCCCCAGGATATCTGGGCCGACCTGGCGGCTATGGCGCAAGCGGAACGGGGCGCGCCGGTCCTGACCACCTCGACCTGGGGTCTGACTGAAACCGCGCCTGCGGCCATGGCGCAGACCGAACCCGCCCAAAGCGCTGGGCGCATCGGCGTTCCGGTGGCGGGCTGCACGGTCAAGCTGATCCCGGCCGACACGGGCTATGAGGTGCGCGTGAAGGGGCCCAACATCACCCCGGGCTACCACCGCGACCCGGAACGCACCGCCGACGCTTTCGACGCGGACGGCTTTTTTATCACCGGCGACGCCATGGACTTCGCCGACCCAGACCGGCCCGAAGCGGGTATGCGGTTTCTGGGGCGCCTGTCGGAGGATTTTAAGCTCGGCACGGGTACCTTTGTGCGGGCTGCGGCGCTCAGGCTGTCGCTTTTGGGTGCTTTGGCGCCGCTCGCCATGGACGTAATCTTGACCGGCGAAGGGCGCGAAGAACTGGGCGTGCTTATCTTTCCCACGGCCGCCGCGGGCATGACCCTTGGGGGCACAGGCTTTGCCGCCGATCCTGCACTGCTTGAGGACTTGCGCGGGCGTATTGCGGCGCTTGGGGGGACCGGTAGCGCCGGGCGGATCGCCTGCGCCGCTGTGCTCGCAGAGCCGCCTTCGATGCCCGCGGGCGAGATTACCGCGAAGGGATCCATCAACTTTGCCCGAGTGCGCCAGCGGCGAGCGGCGCTTGTCGATGCGCTCCACGCCCGGGAACCGGGGGTCATTAACTTGTGAATGATCCCCGCAGTGCAGCGGCGTAGACATGCGCGTCCACGCTGACGCACCCTCTGGTCGTTACTCGGGCAAAGGGTCTGCCGCTCTGCAGTCTGCGATGGCAGGTTTTTCCCCGCACCCGAGAGCAGCACGCCAACGATACCTGAAACCAGCCACCGTCTCCAAGTCGAAGAATTATTAACTGAGATCTCCGCCAATCAGGTCGAATGGCCGATATTCATTGCCCGATGTCAGTCCAAGTTAGGCGCACGCGAAGACATTTGTGCGGTCGTCTTCAAAGGCAACGCAGCAGCGCTTTTGAGGTTACGCAGAGCTCTGGAATCGCTTGCGGTAAGGGAGCGGCGCCCCTAACGTGCCACCCGTTAACTATTTTAGGGGATTTGCGATATGCATTTCATCGGGGCGCCGACCTTCGTAGACGAAGTTTTTGATTTCAGCACGTCGCCGGAGTTGCAAGGCGCGCGCGATGTCACCACCACCGTCATCAACGGCACCACCTACGTCTACGTGGCCGGTGAAGAGGATGACGGCATCCAGGTCTTGACCATGGCCAACAACGGCACGCTGACGCCGGGCTTTCGGATCGGGGGCTCGTCGCTTGACAGTGTGCAGGCCATAGAAGTCGTCGAACGCGGCGGCGCCAAGTTCCTCGTGACGATGGGATTTCAAGCCGACAACATTGCTGTATTTCAGATTGACCAAAGCACGCCTGGCGAAATTGGCGATCTGACTTTTGTGACACAGGTTACGGACGACGCCGGCTTGGCTTTGAACGGCGCCTACCGCTTGGAGCATGTCACAATCGGCGCCCGTGACTTCCTGGTGGTGGCGGGCTTCAGCGATGACGGAATGTCGGTCTTCGAGATAGACAACTCCGGTGGCCTGACCAATGTCCAAACGCTCTTCAATACAGACGATCCGGCCTACAAACTCTCCGCGCCCGAAGGGTTGACGCAAATCACCATCGACGGTGTGACCATCATTGCCGTGGCGGGGTCGGAAAACGGTGTCAGCACCTTTTCCATGGCAGGAAACGGCACGCTCACCAACTTAGACAACTTCAGCGGGACAACAAACAGCGACGCCCTGGGTGCAGTTACCGTTGATGGTAACAACTACCTTCTGACCTCGGACACATTCGACGACCGGATTTCGGTGCTCAGCATCGATTCGAGCGGCCAAGTTGGCTTTGTCTCTACCATTGACCCAGGCAACCTTGGTTTCGACAACGTGATCCATTTCGAGACTTTTGAGATCGACGGTGTCCCCTTCGTAGCAGCCACAGGCAACGACAACGTTGTGGCTATCCTAAGCGTCGACGCCACAGGCACCATTACCCTGGCGGAGAAAGCCGAGTTTTTTACTACCGTCCTAATCGGCGACAGCCACTTTGTCGAAGTTAACGGGCGGTCATTCCTGCTGAGCGCCTATGAGGGCCGCAACAGCATCCAGGTGGCAGAGCTTGGCCCGGGCGAAGACCCCATTGTGGGCACTGACGGTCGCGATCTGATGGTGGGCCTGGACAACGATGACGACCTGGTTGGGCGCGCGGGCAACGACGACATTTTCGGCGGCACCGGCGATGACGTCCTTTCCGGGCGCCGCGGCACGGACAAGCTTTTCGGCGGCGACGGCGACGACGTGCTGATCGGCGGCTCGGGTGCGGACACGCTCGAAGGTGGCAAGGGGGTGGACATACTCCGCGGGAACCTTGGCTCCGACTGGCTGTCCTATGCGAGCTCCTTCAACGGGGTGGTTGTGGACCTGAGCGCTGGGACTGCGTCCGGGGGCCACGCGGAAGGCGATATCTTCCTGGAGTTCGAAAACCTAATCGGGTCCGAACGGGCCGACACGCTCACTGGAGACACAGCCGACAACGCCATCCGCGGCGGCAGCGGGGGAGACCGGCTCAACGGCGGCGACGGAGAGGACGACCTCAACGGCAACAAAGGGGCTGACGACCTCTACGGCGGGGCGGCGAACGACCTGCTGGTCGGCGCGGAGGGCAATGACCGGCTATTCGGTGGCGGCGGCGGCGACGACCTGCGCGGCGGCGCGGGCGCAGACGTGATCCGCGGCGGCACTGGCGGAGACACTCTTTTCGGCAGCAACGGCGCAGACACGCTTGTGGGCCAGGCCGACAACGACACCCTGACCGGTGGTGGCGGCGCGGACATTTTTGAGTTTGCTGACGGCACCGGTTCCGACGAGGTCACAGACTTCACGACTAACGACCGGATCGACTTCTCCTCGGTGAGCGCACTCAACAGCTTCGCTGATGTGCAAGGGGCCCTTTTTGAGTTCGGCGGCACGACGATCATTAGCTTCACCGGCGGCGCCGTGGCGCTCTTGGGGGTGGCAGCAAACGATCTTGAAGCCAACGATTTCATCTTCTGAGGCCTGCGCCCGCGCCTGCGCCGCCATGGACCGCGCGGACGCGGGCGCTTTCCGCGCGACCCGGTCGCGAAAGGCAATCCCAGCCGCGTCTTTAGGCATCGCCAACCCGCATCGGGGACGGCTCGGGTTAGGCGGACAAACCGCCAAAATTCCCGCACTGTCGGGGCCCCTAAGATGCGGTTAAGCGACGCTACAGGCACTACAAATTTTGGCATCTCGCAGCGTCGGGATAAGTCTTAAATCTCAGATTTTGCTAGGGGATTTACGATATGGCCATCATCGGCACGACACCTTTTGTCCAAGAATTCACCGACCTTTCCACCGCGCGCGAGCTCGAAGGCGCGCGGGACGTCACATCCACCGTCATTGACGGCACGACCTATGCCTAAGTGGCCGGGTCAAGCGACGACGACATCCAGGTCTTCACCATGGACGACACAACCGGCCAGCTTACGCCGGGCTTTTCCATCGGGTCACCGACCCTAGACGGCGTCCAATCAATCGAGATTGTCGAGCGCGGGGGCGCCAAACTCCTGGTCACCATCGGCTTCGTCGCGAACAATATCGCGGTTTATGAGGTCGAGCAGACCACCCCGGGTCAGATCGGAGATCTGAGCTTTGTGACCGAGCTCACCGATGCCGACAACGCCAACTTGCTCTTGGACGGCGCCTTTTAGCTGGAGCACGTCACCCTCGGTCCGCGCGACTTTCTTGTGGTCGGGAGCTTCAACGAAAATGCGGTGGCGGTTTTTGAAATCACCGACACCGGCGCCCTGACGAATGTCCAAAATATAAGCGACCATCTGAATGCAAACTTTAAATTGGCGGGGTTTCATGGGCCGACGCAGGTCACCGTG
>JBCCMR010000243.1:0-5180 GCA_039026255.1 Pseudomonadota bacterium | reverse complement strand
GCACCTGCAAAGCCCGGCGGTGGCTCCCACGCACATCACCCTGGATATGCCCGCGGTTCCGATCACCGGGGATTTTGACGACACGATGATGAACCAGGCGCTGACCAACCTTATCAAAAACGCGGGCGAAGCGATCGACGGCATGGAAACCATCCCCGAAAGCCATGCGCCCGAAATCCGCGTGACCGTTACCACCGATGACGGCGCCACCATTGTTGACATCGCCGATAACGGGAGAGGACTGCCCGCCGAGAACCGGTCGCGGCTTTTTGAACCTTATGTGACGCACCGGGACAGCGGTACCGGTCTTGGTCTGCCTATTGTGAAAAAAATCATCGAAGAACACGGAGGCACCCTCGACCTGACGGACGCGCCTCCCTTCGGCGAAGGCCCCCACCGGGGGGCCCTGGCTCGGATTATTTTGCCCTTCGGGCTGGATTTTGATAAACTTGAGGAAAACGCAGAAGTGGCATGAAAGCCACATGCCGCAGGCGGAGCAGACAGATGGGCGACATTCTTATAGTCGATGACGAACGGGACATCCGTGAACTGGTGTCCGATATTTTGGTGGACGAAGGCTACACCACGCGAAAGGCGGCCAATTCCGACCAGACCTTTGCCGAGATCAACAGTGAGCCGCCGGACCTGATTATCTTGGATATTTGGCTCAAGGAATCAAAACTCGACGGGATCGACATCTTAAAGGCAGTGCGCCGAGACAACCCGGACATCCCAGTTGTGATCATTTCGGGCCACGGCAATATCGAAATCGCTGTTGCGGCGGTGAAGCAGGGCGCTTACGACTTTATCGAAAAGCCCTTCAACATTGACCAGCTAATGGTTGTGATTGCCCGGGGCATGGAAACATCCCGCCTGCGCCGGGAGAACGCCTCGCTCAAGGTGCGCGACATCACGTCGAGCGTTATGGTCGGCACCTCGGGCGCCTTCCGCAACCTAATTTCCCAGCTTAACAAGGTCACTAAGACCAACGGGCGCGTCATGCTCACCGGGCCCGCGGGCAGCGGTAAAGAGGTGGCAGCACGCTACATCCACTCCAAATCGGACCGCGCCAAGGGTCCCTTTGTGTCGGTCAATTGCGCCACAATCGAGCCAGAACGCATGGAAGAGGTTCTGTTTGGACGCGAAGGCACCGAACGCGGCTATGAGCCGGGCCTGATGGAGCAAGCTCACGGCGGGTTTTTGTTCCTCGACGAGGTGGCTGATATGCCCGTGGGCACCCAGTCAAAGCTTTTGCGCGTCTTGGTCGAACAGCAGTTTTTGCGGGTGGGCGGGGCCGACAAGGTGCGCGTGGATGTGCGCGTCCTGTCGTCCACAAACCGTGATCTGGTGGCTGAAATCGCCGCCGGACGGTTTCGGGAGGAACTCTACCACCGGCTCAACGTGGTCCCAATCCCGGTGCCCAGCCTAGAGGCGCGGCGCGAAGACATCGCCACCCTAGCCCAGCATTTCATGGCCGAACTGAACCGAGCCCAGGGCCTGCCGATCCGCGACCTGACTGAAGAAACCGAAGCGCTTTTGCAGACGATGTCTTGGCCCGGCAACGTGCGCCAGTTGCGCAACGTGATTGAACGGGTGCTGATCCTCGGCCCGGAAAGGGGTCCTATCGAAGCCGTCGAGATCCCCGGCAATGAAGGGACGGTTGACGCGGGCGGGGGCCTGTCAAACGCTTACGCTACGCTGCCGTTGCGCGAAGCGCGCGAGATGTTTGAGCGCGAATACCTGATGGCACAGATTAACCGTTTCGGGGGCAACATCAGCCGCACCGCTAACTTTGTGGGCATGGAGCGGAGCGCGCTGCACCGCAAACTGAAGACGCTGAACGTGGTAACCACCAACAAATCCGGCACCCGGGTGGCAGAGATCGAGAACGCCGAGACCGAAGTATAATCACCACCGCCCCCGTGCACCCCGGCACCGGATGCAGGGGCTGCGGGCCTCCAGGACCTCTGGCGCTTGCGCTCCGAGCCCTTTGACTGGGCCTGCACCCGTGGTATCACGCCCGCCAGGGCGCAGCGCTGCGCATCACGCCGGGAGCTTCCATGAAGGTGATCGTTTGCGGGGCAGGCCAGGTTGGCTGGCAGATCGCCCGACACTTGGCCGTCGAAGGCAATGATGTCACAGTGGTCGATAGCAACCGGGGTCTTGTTAATCAGGCCACCGACGCCCTCGACGTGTCGGGTGTGGCGGGGTTTGCGTCCTATCCGGACGTGCTCGAAGCCGCAGGCGCCCGCGACGCGGATATGATCATCGCGGCCACCCATTCGGACGAGGTCAATATGGTCACCTGCCAGGTGGCCCATTCCGTTTACAAGGTGCCCCGTAAGGTGGCACGCCTGCGGGCGCAAAGCTACCTTAGCGTGATTTATTCGGACCTCTACCAGCGCGACCACCTGCCTATTGACGTGGTGATTTCGCCCGAGCAGGAGGTGGCGGCAGCCGCGCTGCGCCAGCTTGCGGCGCCCGCCACCTTCGACAGCGAACCCTTTCTGGCAGGCATGGTCGAAATGATGGGCATATCGTTAGGCGACGATTGCGCGGTGCTCAATACGCCCCTGCGCCAACTGTCAGAGCTTTTTTCGACCCTGCGTGCCATCGTCGGCGGCATTCGCCGCAAGGGCCGGCTTTTTGCCCCAGCGCCCGATGACCAGCTTTTTCCAGACGACCAGATATACCTCTTTTGCCACAAAGACGACGTAGGCCGCGCGCTGGAGATCTTCGGCAAGACAACCAAAAAACGCGAGCGCGTGATCATTATCGGTGGCGGCAACGTGGGGCTGTCGGTTGCCCGACAGCTAGAAGCCCGCACCGATCGGGTGCGCGCCAAGGTCATTGAACGGTCGCGCCCCTGTGCCGAACGGGCCGCAGAAGCGCTTGAGCGTACAATTGTGCTCCACGGCGACGGGTTGGACTTGGAGCTCTTGGAGGAAGCCAACCTCGCCAAATCGGACGCTATCCTCTGTGTGACTGACGACGACAAAACGAACCTTCTGGTGGCTACCCGCGCGAAGGCGGCAGGCTGCCCGATGGCCATCGCGCTTCTCAACGACATGACGCTGAGTTCGCTGATGCACCCCCTGGATATCGACGCATTTATCCACCCCCGAGCGACAACGGTCAGCTCCATCCTGCGCCATATCCGGCACGGTCGCGTGAAGCAGGTCTATTCCATCGGCGACGCCGAAGCCGAGGTGATTGAGGCGCAGGTGCTATCCACCTCGCCCATTTCCGGGGAACAAATCCGTGACATCGACGTGCCCGAAGGCGCCCTTGTGGTGGCGCTCCAACGGGGCGAGAAGATCTTTGTCCCCGACGGCAACTCGCGGGTCGAAGACGGCGACACCATCGTCTTTTTCTCGCTCACCCGCGACGTGCCCGAGGTCGAACGCCTGCTGCAAGTGCAGTTGGGCTATTTCTGATGCTGCGCTGGCTGCGGGACCTGCCGCTTTTTGTGGCGCTCCTGGCGCTGGGGATTGCGGCGATGTACATCCCCATGGCCTATGCGGTGCGTCTTGAAGACTGGTTGGTGGCGCGCACACTCTTTTACCACACGACATTTCTTTTGATCATCGTCACGCTTGTGGGCATCGCCGTGTCCGGTCGCCCGGTGCGCAACACTGCGCGCACCTATCTCGTGACGGTCTTTGGGGCCTTCATTTTGATCCCCGCCGCCTTGGCGCTGCCGGTGGATTACCTGATGGAGGATATCAGTTTCCTCCAGGCCTATTTTGAGATGCTGTCCTGTTTCACCACCACTGGCGCCACGCTTTTTGCCGATCCCGAAGTGGTGCCCGCCCCTTTACATCTGCTGCGAGCGATAACCGGTTGGTTTGGTGGTTTTTTCATGCTGGTAATAGCGCTTTCGATCTTTGCGCCATTGCAAATTGGAGGCTTTGAAATCTTCAACGCCGCCCGTGGCACCAGCAAGTCCACGACACAGATTGCCAGCGCCGATGGCCGAGACCGCCTGCGGCGTTATTCGGCGCAAATCTTCCCGGCCTACCTGGGGGTGACGGCGCTTTTGTCCCTGGGGCTTTTGGTGTCAGGCGACCGGATGTTGGTGGCGGTGACCCATGCTATGGCCATCCTTTCCACCAGCGGTATCTCGCCTGTGGGCGGGCTTGGCGGGACCCAAAGCGGCTACCTAGGTGAGGCGTTTATGCTGGTCTTTTTTGTCTTCGCCATGTCACGCCATACGTTTGTGCGCGACGCCGATGGCGCAGCCTGGCGGGCATTGAAAGACGATAAAGAGCTCAATTTGGCGCTCATCGCGGTACTGGTGATCCCCGCGCTTTTGTTCATGCGTCATTTTTCGGCCGCCTATGACCCAAGCACCCTAGAAACCACGGGAAATGCCTGGTCGGCCCTTTGGGGTGGGGTTTTCACGGTGGCATCGTTTCTGACCACCACTGGCTTTGAAAGCCAGGCCTGGGGCGGCGCGCGCGATTGGTCGGGGCTTGGGACAACCGGTCTTATCCTCATGGGGCTGGCTGTGATGGGGGGCGGCATCGCCACCACCGCGGGCGGGATCAAGCTTCTGCGGATCTATGCACTTTACAAACACGGCCAGCGCGAGGTGACCCGCCTTAGCCATCCGAATTCCGTTGCCGGGCAATCCCTGCGCGTGCGGCTTATCCGGCGTGAAGGCGCGCAGGTGGCCTGGGTCTTTTTCATGCTTTTTGTGGTTTCTATTGCTGCGACGGCACTGGCGCTTTCGCTGACGGGGATGAATTTCACCGATAGCTTTGTGTTTGCCATCGCTGGACTTTCGACCACGGGACCGCTTGTGCCGGCCGCTGGCACTGGCTTTATCGACTACGGCTCGATCAGTGATACCGCGAAGGGAATCTTTTGCATCGCGATGGTGCTTGGCCGCCTGGAGACACTTGCGGTCATCGCAGTTTTAAATCCGAACTACTGGCGGTAGTGGCGCTGTCTCAACGGCGCGTCAACAACAGCCCTGGTCGATTTCCGCCTTCACCCACGAACGGGCGCGTTTTGCACTGGAAATGTTGGAGATTCGCCCACATAGTGCGCCCAAACGATATCCCGCGCAAGCAATGCGGGGCATAAGACTAGGGACCCTGAACTCCATGGCAGATAAGCAGAACTTGCAGGATGCGTTTCTCAACAACGTCCGCAAAAATAAGATTTCGGTGACG
>JBCCMR010000242.1:0-5190 GCA_039026255.1 Pseudomonadota bacterium | reverse complement strand
TCGCCCATCTGCGGCGCCACCAGCACAAACACCGGCTGCGGGCCGGTCCAGGGGGGCGCATCTAGCGGGGCGCGCCTACGGTTGTTGCCTTGGCTCAAGGTGCGCGACCTAGGGCAAGCACGGCGTTGAGCCCGCCAAACGCAAAAGCGTTCGAGATCGCAAAGTCTACCTTTTGCGCGCGCGCCGCCCCGTGGACGATGTCCAGATCGCAGGCCGGATCAAGATCCCGCACCCCCTCCGTGGGGGCGACCACCCCGTCGCGGAGCGCGGCGATCACCGCCAACAGCTCCACCGCGCCAGTGGCGCCCATCAGATGCCCGTGCATCGACTTCGTGGAACTGATCGCCATGGCCTCGGCGGCCCGGTCCCCGAAGGCCAGCCGCAGGGCCCGGCATTCGGCCACGTCATTGGCGGCCGTGGCGGTGCCGTGGGCGTTCACGTAGCCCACGTCTGCCCCGTCGCGGCCCGCATCAGCCACCGCCGCTGCCATGGCGCGGGCGGCCCCGGCGGGGTCCGGCTGCACGATATCGCCCGCGTCCGAGGACATGGCAAAGCCCAGAACCTCGGCCAGGATAGGCACGCCTCGGGCCTGGGCGCGGTCCAAAGGCTCCAGCACAAAGGCACCCGCGCCCTCCCCCTGGACCATACCGTTGCGTGTGCGGCAGAATGGGCGGCATCCGTCAGGGGACAGGACGCGCAGCCCCTCCCAGGCTTTGATCCCCCCGAAGCAGAGCATTGATTCCGAGCCGCCCGCCACCATGACCTCGGCCGCGCCCGCGCGCACCAGGTGGAACGCCTGGCCGATGGCGTGGTTCGACGACGCGCAGGCGGTGGCCACGGTGTAGCTTGGCCCGCGCAACCCGTGGGCCATCGACACCTGGGCAGCGGCCGCGTTGGCCATCAGGCGCGGCACCGTGAACGGGTGCACCCGGTTTTTGCCGTCCTCGTAGACCGCCTTGAAGTTCGCATCCTGGGTCTGAAGCCCGCCCCCCGCGGTGCCGAGGATTACCCCAGACCGGTCGGCATCGGCGGCGGTCAACGACGGCGCCGCCTGCGCCATGGCCTCTGCCGCGGCTATTAGCGCGAACTGGGTGAAGGGGTCGTAAAGAGCGATCTCGGACCGCGAAAACCGCGCATTGGCGTCGTAACCTGCAATCTGGCCGCCGATCTTCACGCCAAGCCGCGCCGCGTCGGGGAAATCCATCTCACCCAGAGCCACCCGGCCAGCGAGCATTGCCGCAACCGTTGCGGGCACGCTATCGCCCAGGGGCGTGAAGGCCCCTGCCCCGGTGATGACCACGCGGCGGGTCATCTAGGTGGCCTGCTCCGCCACCAACTGATCCACGGCATGGGCAATGCTCTTGACCGAAGAAATATCGAAGTCGCTTTGCCCGGGCTCATTGGCATTGAATGGCACATTGACCGAAAACTCTTCTTCGATCGCGAAGATAATCTCGACGACCCCCATGCTGTCGATGCCCAAATCCTCTAAAGAGGCATCCGGGGCCACGTCCTGGGGCTCCAAGAGGGCATGCTCGGCGAGGATCGCGCGGATTTTGTCGGTGGTCGACTTCACCAAACCCCCCGTGTGCGGTTGTTGGGGGCTGATTAGTCGCTTTCGCCTGGCTTGAAAACCGTCTTTTCCAGGCGCGCGACTTTGGCCACCAGCCGCGGCAGGCGACGCAGGGCCTTATAGGCTTCGACGTTCAGCTGCATCTTCATGGCCGGGTTGCCCATCATAATGCGCCCGGCGGGCACGTGGGAGCTGATCCCCGACTTCCCCGCTGCCACCACGTCAGAGCCCACGTTCACGTGGTCCGCCACCCCCACCTGGCCGCCCAGCACCACCCGGTCGCCGATAGTCGACGACCCGGCGATGCCGACCTGGCCGCACAAAAGACAGTGGCGCCCCAAGGTGACATTGTGGCCTACGTGCACCAGGTTATCGAGCTTTGTGCCGTCGCCGATTATCGTGTCGGCGATGGTGCCGCGGTCGATGGTGCAGTTGGCGCCCATCTCCACAGCGTTACCCAACCGAACGCTGCCCAGCGAATTGATCCGCGCAAAGCCCTCCGTGCGCGACGCCTCTGTGATGCGGCCTGTGGCGCGGGCTTCCTCCACGGCGCCGGGCTTCGGGGTGACGTAGGAAAACCCGTCCACGCCGATCACGGTGCCCGCCTGGCAAATAAAGCCGTCGCCGATGGTGACCCGCGCGCCCACGGTGACCCGCGGGTGCAAAAGCGGGGCGGCGCCGATCACAGCGTCTTCGCCGATGACCGCGTGGGCACCGATGCGCGCGTCCGCGCCGATCACCGCCCGCGCGCCGACAACCGCGAAAGGCCCGATGGCCGCGCCCGCCCCTATCCGGGCGGTGTCGTCGATGACCGCGGTCGGGTGGACGCCCGGCCCTATGACAGGCGGCACCTCAAAGACGCGCGTGACCCCGGCCAATACATACCGAGACCGCGGCGCAAAGATTGCCGCCTTCAATCCCAGCCCCTGCCAATCCGCCCCGTCCCAAACCACCGCGGCGACCGCGGCACCCTGGTCCAGGGCGTCCCCGTAAGTCGGATCCATCGCCAGCGCCAACTGATCATCACGGGCCGTTTGCGGCTCTGCCACCGAGGCAACGGAAAGAGCGGTTTCCCCGACGGCTTCGGCTCCGAGTTCCCGGGCAATCTCGGCTATGGTGAACATGCAGCGCCCCCTGGCCTGCGCAAAACGGGCACCCGCCGGTGCCCGCTGCAAACTTCGGTAGGGGGCTTTTACCCTCAGACGCCGGGCTGCGCCACACCCGCGTCGCGTAGTGCGCGCCAGACCTTAGCATCGCGCCCATAGATGTCGGCGCGGTAGTGCACCTTGCCTTCGTCATCCACAAAGGCGGTTTTGTAGGTCAAAAAGACCGGTACGGGCGTGGTCAGGTTCACGTATTGCTCCCGCCGGGTTTTCAGGAAGCCGTCGAAGGCCGCTTCCGGGTCGGCGGTTTGCTTTGACAACAGCGCATGGGCGAACTCAAAAGGCCGCGCCACCCGGATGCACCCGTGCGAGAAGGTGCGCACCTCGCGCTTGAAGAGGCTCTTCGAGGGGGTGTCGTGCAGGTAAATGTTGTACTTGTTAGGAAACATGAATTTCACCAGCCCAAGGGCGTTGCGGCGCCCCGGCGGCTGCTTAATGGCGAAGGGAAAGTTGCGCGACGAATACTTGGTGAAGTCCACGTCCGCGGTGTTCACCGCGCGTCCCGAGGGCCCGATCACCCGCAGGCCCTGACGCGCCAGGCTTGACGGATCGCGCTTGAGCATCGGCAGGTATTCCTTGCCGGCGATGGAGCGCGGCACGTGCCAGGTCGGGTTGACCACCATATGGGTCATTTCGTCGTGGAATTCGGGGGTGCGGCGGTCGCTGGTGCCCTTACCAACGACCGTGATCGAATGGAACGCCACCTTACCGTTTTCATACATATTGAACGAAAAGTCGGCGATGTTGACGACGATGTGCCGGTCGCCCCGCTCGCGGTTGAGCCAGCGCTCCCGTTCGAGCCCCACGATAACCTTTTGCAGCTGATCTTGGGCACTGTCGCCGTTGAGCGCGCGCAGTGTGCCCGCCCCTACGATCCCGTCAGCGGACAGCTTGCGATCTCGCTGGAAGTTGCGCACCACTGTGCGCAGTTCGCGATCAAACACCGGGTCCTCGCCCAAGTCGCCGTAGCCCAACTGCGCCAGCCGCTGCCGAAGCAAAATCACGTTGGGCGATGACATGCCCGCGCGGAGCATGCGGCCAGGCACCACCACGGTGCCATCTTCGCCGGTCATCTTCGCCTCAAGCCGGACTTTTTCGGCCAGCAGATGGGCGTAATGCGGGTGCGACGGGACAAGCGCCTTAAACAGCGCTGCGGGTTCGGCCCGTGTGAGCGCATCAAGAAGTGCGTGTTCAGACCGACGCGGCGGTTTTACGGCGATCTCTTTATCGATTTCCAGGGGCTCTAGCGCGCCAGAACTCACATCGCGCGCATAGCGCAAGAAAATGCGGGTGGCAAAAATCTCGGCTGCCGCGGCCTCGGGCCCTACTTGTCCAGCGGAAAGCGCCTCGCGCAGGGCCGCCGCCTCGTATCGCGCGGTGGGCAATCCGTGGGCCTCGGCACCGTCAAGCGCTTTTAGAAGCGCCGCAACCCGTGCGTCATTTCCGATCCAAATCGGTGCGTGGGCTTTTTCCGCGTAAAACTGGCGCGCCTCAAGCGAAAGCGTTTGGTCCCCCTGGACCAGCCCAGTTAGGTCAGCCGCGGTCAGCGCGACAGCAGTTTGCGGGATCCACACGGCTGTGCCCAAGGCGATTGCGGCAAGGGTGGCAGCTAGGTTGTTGCGAAAAAAATACATAGTTTCCTCAAAGACACGGTGGGCACGAGCAATGTCAGGGGTAAGCGATTCCCCTCTGCAAAAACATTCATCAAAAAGAATTACGGCAAATTTTCGCCAGATTTAGCATTTATACATCACTCAGAGGCAGAACAAAGGTGAACCGATCAGATTCGGCGGGCGCTCGCAGGCGCGGTCCGGGGATAGGCGAAAATATGCTTATGGCTGAAGTGCAACTTGGCCGCCCATTCACACGTGTGTAACAAAACCGTCAATCGTAACCGGGACACGAGAAATACCGCGAAATCAACGCGGTGAAAGGACGAGTAGGATGAAGAATCCGAAGAACGAGGTGACTCGCCGCGGCCTGCTTGGGGCATTCGCGGCCACCGCAGTCGCCGCCGCGCCCGTCTATGCAAATGCATCGGGCTTCCTGCGAGGTGCTGGAAACATTCGCAAATTTCACCTGCGAAACCAGCGCACTGGGGAAACAATCAATACGATTTACTGGCTCGAAGGGCAGTACATCAAACCCGCGCTAGAAGAGATTAATTACTTCATGCGGGACTGGCGTCAGAACTCTGTACGGACCATGGACCGCCGCAACATCGATTTGATCGCCGCGACCCATAACCTGCTTAATACAGAAGAGCCGTTCCTGCTCCTGTCCGGGTACCGCACGTCGCGCACAAACGCCATGTTGCGGTCGCGGTCGCGCGGGGTCGCCAAAGAAAGTTACCACGTGAAGGGCATGGCGGCGGACTTGCGCCTAGGTTCTCGGTCGGTGGGGCAAATCGCGCGGGCTGGGCTGTCATGCCGGGCCGGTGGCGTTGGAAAATAC
>JBCCMR010000241.1:0-5228 GCA_039026255.1 Pseudomonadota bacterium | reverse complement strand
GCGCACCCTTGCGATATCACGTTCGACGTCGCCGCCGATCTTGACCGAATGGGCGATGTAGCCTCGCGACCGGTATCGCTCGATTACCTGTCGCGTTTCTTCGACCGTTTTGGCGCCGACGGAGGACGCAATTGGGCGCGGAGTCCGCGTTCCGCCGCCCATCAGGTCTGCGATTGGCATCCCGGCAGCCTGACCCGCGATATCCCAACACGCCATGTCCACCGGCGATTTGGCATATAGGTGCCCGGGTAGAGCCAGGTCCATGGCCCGCTCTACATCCAGCACCCGACGTGGGTCGAGCCCCAGAATGAAACGCGCCATAGTCTCGATCCCGGCGCGAATGCCGGGCCCATGGGCAGGGACGTAGGTGTGCCCCCAGGGCGTGCCTTCCCCCCATCCAACAAGTCCCGCGTCGGTGTCGAGTTTCACAAACGTGGCGTCGAGTTCTTCAAACTTTAGCCGTCCACCGGACAGCCAGTAGGGGTGTTCAAGCGGCAGGCGCCGGGAATAGACCGTTACCGCGGTTATCTTCATAGCTTGCCTCGGAAGGCCACGGGCGATGCGGTGGTTTGGGCCATGGTCCCCCCAGTGTTATCGCGCTTTTTGTACCACGCATCCAGCGGCACCCTGAAAGAGCCCGGGCGCCCCGTCAATCCCGCAGTGCGCGGACAATTCGGCTGCAGCGCAAATCGCAAGCAAGGGCCGCATTGGCAGACTGCTAAGGTGCGGTTGGCACGCCGGTGGGCGCTGATGCGGGAACTTTGTCTGACACGATATCCGACGCCCGCGCGGCGCGACATCGCGCCTCTTATGCACCGGAGGAAGGCATATTTCTGCGAAGATTTTGTCGGCATGAAGTGGCGGGGGATTTGTGTCCTGGACGGCTTTGCGTTCGAAGTTTTCATGGGTGATCAGAGCTTTCGAACACTCAGGCGCCAGGGGCCGGACTAGGCGGGGCCGTGCCGGGGCGCCGGCGCCATTACCCCTGGGCCGGGGCCGTGTTAAACCGCTTCGCCCCGGGCTACCGCCTCGGCCACCGCCGCGATATCCTGGGGACTGAGGCCATAGTCCCGGGCGGCGGTTTCGGCGCTGATATAGCCCTGGGCCAGGTCCCGTTTCACCAACGCGGGATTGCGCTGTGCTGCGGGGCCGTAGCCCGCGCCACCGGGGAAGGCCATGTGCACGCGGGACCCCGGGGGAACAAACTGTTTGCCCTTGGTGCGCATCGCTGTGCCATCGTCTCGCGCTACGACTGTGGCCGCTCCCGGTCCGCCGCCGCGGCGCCCGCGGGCTGGGTGCGCAGCCCGGTCAAACATGGCTTGCAGATCAAATTCATGGCCCTCCGCGGCGCCCACTTCCATCACCTGGCCAAGACCGCCCCGACTGGCCCCAATACCCCCGGAGTCCGGGCGCAATTCCTTGCGCCAGATAATGACCGGGCCTGCATGCTCTGTGGCCTCGACTGGCATAGTCATGACACCGGATGGAAAAGCTGTGGCGCTGAGCCCGTCGAGCCCAGGCCGGGCGCCAGACCCGCCAGAGTTGAATGTCAAAACTTCGGACCTGCGCGTGCCGGGGGTGGGCGATATGTCCGTACGCGGACGCAACGACACTTGAAAATTACACAGGCAACCGGCGCCTTCCGCAGGAACACGCCCCGGGATGATTTTGTCGAGCGCATCAAAAACTGCGTCTGGCACGAAATGCCCGACGATATGGCGCAGTGCCACCGGCGCCGGGCGGGGCGCGTTGACGATGGTGCCTTCGGGCGCCGTGACTTCAAAGGGTGCAAGAGACGCGGCGTTGTTGGGAATGTCCGGCGCGATCGCCACCTTCAGCGCGTAGCAGGCGTAAGCTTTGGTGTAGACCAGGGGGCAATTGATGCCTTTGGGATCGACGCCCGAGGTGCCTGTGAAATCCGTGACGATGCGGTCGGGCTCTACCCGCAGTGTGACCGCCAGAGTGATGGGCGTGTCGAAGCCGTCCACAGTCATTGATCCGCTGGTGGTCTTGCGCGGCAGCTCGGCGATACGCTCGACTGTGGCCCGGTGGGAATTTGTCAGGATGAAGGCCGCGATGCCGTCGAGGTCGCGCAGCCCAAACTCCTCCATCATTGCGGTCAGGCGCCTGTGACCGATGTCGTTGCAACTGGCCAGCGCGTAGATGTCGCCCACCACCTGGTCAGGCTCGCGCACGTTGCCGCGGATGATCCGGATCAACGTTTCGTCCACTTTGCCTTCGGCGGCAAATTTCATGATCGGGATATAAAGTCCCTCTTCGTAGATGCTTTGACCGTCCGCTCCAAAGCCGCGCCCGCCGATGTCCACGATATGGGCGGTGCAGGCGAAAAATCCTACCAGAACACCCCCGTGGAACGACGGGGTGACCATGGTGATGTCGTGCAAATGCCCGGTGCCCTCCCAGGGGTCGTTGGTGATGTAGACGTCGCCCTGGGCCATGTTTTGGCGTCCGATGCGGCGGATGAAGTGCGCCACGGCATCCGCCATGGCGTTTACGTGGCCGGGGGTGCCGGTCACCGCCTGGGCCAGCATCCGCCCCTGGGGATCATAAACCCCGGCAGACAGATCGCCGGCTTCGCGCACAGACGTGGAAAAGGCTGTGCGCACAAGGGCTTGAGCCTGCTCTTCTACGACGGAAATCAGGCGGTTCCACATGACCTGATAGGCAACGGTGCGGCGATCCTGCGTCATGGGGTGTCTCCTGCTGTGCGGATGTCCAGACAGCCGTCCGATTGGCAGGTAGCGCGGCGGCCCTCAGGGACGATAGTGGTGGTTTCAGCTTCGGTGATGGCGGCCGGTCCTGCGGTCGTGTGACCCGGCTGCATCCCGTCCCGCGCAACAATTTGGGCAGATGTGAAACGCCCCGCTACGGCATCAAAAAGCGGTCGTGTCCCGGCGATCGGAGCAGGCCCCGCGTTGGGCGCTTCGACGCTTGGCTCTGGGGTGGCGGACGGTGTGCTGGCGTTCACCGCCCAAACGGTAATCTCCACATCCATTCCCGCAACGGTGCGACCAAAGAGCCTGCTGTAGGCCGCGTCGAAGCGGGCGGCGAAGGCGGCTGCCCGGGGATCGGTGGCCTCTGCAAGGCTCAGCGGTACGGGGATCTCCCACCCCTGGCCGCTGTAGCGCATGTAGACCTTGTAGTCGCAGCTTATCGCGGCCGCCCCGTCACAAGATCGCACAAAGCCTTCGGCCTCGGCCTTTAGGTCCCCCAAGAGCGTCCGGATACGGTCTGGGTCAAACTGTGCGAGCTTCATATAAACGGATCGCGTAGCCTCAAAGCTGAACGGAGCGCGCAGAAATCCGATGGCCGATCCTACGCCTGCGCCCGGGGGCACAATCAGCCGCGCTACGCCCAGCTTTTCGCACAGCCGTGCCGCGTGAAGCGGGGCTGCTCCGCCGAAGGCCACCATCGTGTAGCTGCCCAGGTCCTCGCCGTTTTCCACGGCGTGGACGCGCGCTGCGTTGGCCATGTTTTCATCGACCACTTCGGCTAGACCAAAGGCCGCCTCGGTTGCGTCCATGGAAAGGGGCCCGCCCACGTGTGTCCTAAGCGCAGCGTCCGCTGCGCCAGGGTCAAGCGGGATCGCTCCACCGGCAAAATTATCTGCATCAAGCTTGCCAAGCACGAGGTCCGCGTCGGTAACCGCGGGCCGCGTGCCGCCGCGCCCATATGAGGCTGGCCCCGGTTCAGACCCGGCGCTTTCCGGGCCAACACGGATTTGGTTAAGGCTGTCCACATGGGCCAAGCTGCCGCCACCTGCGCCGATTTCCACCATGTCGATCACCGGGATTGAAATCGGCATGCCGGAGCCCTTTTTGAACCGGTACGAGCGCGCGACCTCAAACACGCGTGAGGTTTTGGGCGCGCCGTCGCGGATTAGGCATATCTTGGCCGTTGTTCCGCCCATGTCAAAGCTGAGCACCCGGTCGAGCCCGTAGCGCGCGGCGATATGAGCCGCAAAGACTGCGCCGCCCGCGGGACCTGACTCCACAAGCCGCACGGGAAACTCTGCCGCGTCGCGGATCGATATGATACCGCCGCCCGAATGCATCAGAAAAACGCTTCCGGTCGCCCCTTCCGCCGCAAGCCTGGTTTCCAGGCGACCCAGATAAGACGCCATAAGTGGCTTGATATAGGCGTTCGCCACGACCGTGTTGAAGCGCTCGTATTCGCGCATTTGGGGGCTGACCTCGGACGAGATCGACACCGATACGTCAGGCAGGCGGGCGTGCAAGATGTCACGCACGGCTTCTTCGTGGCGGGGGTTGAGGTAGGCGTGAATGAACCCGACCGCCACGCTTTCAAACCCGGCCAGGGCGATCCTTTCGACAACCTGCGCGACCTCGTCGGGGTCAATCTCTACCAGAACGTCACCCTGGGCATCCACGCGCCCGCCGACGGTGTAGCGCATTTGCCGAGGCAGGAGCGGGGGCGGTAGCTGCAGGTTTAGGTCGTACTGTTCGAACCGACTTTCGCTGCGCATTTCGATGACATCCCGGAAGCCCTCGGTGGTGATAAAGGCGGTTTTTGCCCCGCGCCGCTCAATCAGAGCATTGGTCGCAAGCGTTGTGCCATGGATGATTTGGTCTATCGTGTCGGCGCCTACACCGGCCTGGGCGCAAACCCGGTGCATACCGGTGATAATGGCGTCTTCCGGGGCGGCATAGGTGGTCAGCACCTTGGTCGAAAAGCGCCCGGTTGGGGTTTCCAAAACAAGATCGGTAAAGGTGCCACCGATATCGACGCCTAAACGCGTGCTCTGATAGGTCATGGGCCATTCCGCTGCCATTCACCATAAGTCTCAGCAAAGACTGGGTTTGCCGTAAAGGTCAAACTCGGCTTCTTTCGCCCGTGCCGGGCTGTGGGATGGGATTGCTCTATTGCCGGGCTGACGGCTGGAAGTGTCACACATGTGTAAGTCTATTGCGCGGACGGGGCAAAAATGCGCATTCATTGGGCTATAAGTTCCCTGAATCAAGCCAAGGTTCGGCCGGGCGGTGGACCCGGCAGACCACCTTATGGTCAGCACGGGGCTCGGGACCGGCAAGACAAAGGCAGCGCGTAAAATGATCCAGGCGGTACTTGATCGGCGCAGGGAGCATGCGGTGCCCCGCTCGCTGGGTAGCGCAGAACTGACGACGAAGCGGTCAGGTGTCGTTTCCGCCATTGACAAGCTGCGCAGTGCAGGGGCCACGAAGCTTCTT
>JBCCMR010000240.1:0-5246 GCA_039026255.1 Pseudomonadota bacterium | reverse complement strand
CAGTGCGAGTTTCGCAGGGAAAGACGCGGGCTTTGCGGGTAGGATTAGGCTTGTCAGGGTTTGCGGGATGAGGTTCGGGCTCCCGCAGCATCCGCCTCTCGGAACGCACCGCGTAGCCCCGGTCTCCGGTCAGTCCGCCCAAGAGCGCATCCACAGTTTCACCGGGCAATTGTTCGCCGATGCCGTGGACCACAAGAACCAGACGATTGGCGGAAGGGTCTTGGGCCATGGGAAATGCTCGCTTCTACAAATACGCAGAAATCGTGCCCGAAAGTTTAGGACTTTTCAACCTTTGGTAGGTAGCCTTGAGCGCTTCCCCCCGGGCCTGGGGGCTCCTTACCGCTGGGCTGTGCGCCAATTTGGATTGATCCAGGGCACTTCGTTGACCGGCGCCAGGGGCGCGCGACCCAGGATATGATCGCTGGCCTTTTCGCCGACCATAATCGACGGCCCATTCAGGTTGCCGTTCGGTATCGTCGGAAAAATCGAGCTATCGGCCACGTAAAGCCCGTCCACCCCGATCACCCGGCATTCCGGATCGACTACCGCGCCGGGGTCGGTCGCGGCACCCATGCGGCAGGTGCCGCAGGGGTGGTAGGCGCTTTCCACGTGGTCTTGGATAAAATCGTTGAGTGCAGCGTCTGACTGCACGTCCGCCCCGGGCTGAATTTCGCCGTCATAGTAGGGCGCAAAAGCGGGCTGGGCGAATATCTCGCGCGTCAAACGGATCGCCGTGCGAAAGTCCTCCCAGTCTCGGGGATGGGCCATGTAGTTGAAGCGGATCACCGGATGGGCGTCCACATCCGCCGAAGCTAGCGTGACCGACCCGCGCGACGGGCTGCGCATGGGTCCCACATGGGCCTGGAAGCCGTGGCCTTCGGCGGCCGCCTGGCCGTCGTAGCGCACGGCGATGGGCAAAAAATGATACTGGATATCCGGGTATTCGACCCCCGCGCGGGACCGAATAAACCCTGCGCTTTCAAATTGGTTAGACGCCCCTGGACCCGACCGGGTAAAGAGCCACCGTGCGCCGACATAGGCTTTCCCCAGAAGGTTCCAATAGCGAAAGAGGCTCACTGGCTGGCGGGATTTGACCTGGATGTAAAGCTCCAAGTGGTCTTGAAGGTTCTGGCCCACCCCCGGTCGGTCAGCCACCACAGGGATGCTTAGAGCCTTTAGGTCCGCCGCCGCGCCGATGCCTGATCGCATTAGAATCGCAGGGGAGTTGAATGCACTTGCCGCAAGGATGACGGCGCGCCGGGCGGCGATGACGCTTTTGGCGCCGCGGCGCGTGATCTCTACGCCGGTGGCGCGGCTTCCGGAAAAAACCACACGCCCAGCCAGCCCCCGGATCAGTTCCACACGCCCGGTGGCAAGCGCGGGGCGCAGATACGCCTTGGCCGCTGACCAGCGCGCGCCGTTGTGGGTGGTTTGCTCCATCGGGCCAAAGCCCTCTTGCTGATGGCCGTTATAATCCTGGGTAAGGGGATAACCGGCTTGGGCACCCGCTTCGGTAAACGCGCGGGTCAGGGGGTTTTCCCGGGGCCCCCGTGTCACATGGAGCGGCCCCACCCCTCCGCGCCAGGACGCGTCACCCCCGTGGCCACCGTCGTCCCAGCATTCCATGCGCCGAAAATAAGGCTGCACATCCGCCCCGGACCAGCCATGGGCGCCGGCCTCGGCCCAGGCGTCGAAATCGCGCATATGGCCACGTACATAAACCATCCCGTTAATTGACGACGATCCGCCAAGCACCTTGCCCCGGGGCGCCGCCAGGCGCCGCCCGCCCAGGTGGGGTTCGGGCTCGGACCGGTAGCCCCAGTCGTAACGCGCCATGTTCATGGGAAAGCTCAGCGCGCCGGGCATCTGGATAAGGGGGCCCGCGTCTGTGCCTCCATACTCGATCACAGTAACCCGTTGGCCCGCTTCGGCCAGGCGCCAAGCTATGGCACAGCCCGCAGAACCGGCGCCCACAATAACGAAGTCGGGGGCAGCATTTGCGTCCAATGAAGAAACGTCGATGGTGTCGGTCATAGGGTGTCCCGGAGGCTGTCGTAGGAAATGGCCACGTGTTTGCGATAAGCGGGACGTTCCATGAGGCGGTCGTAGTAGGCGCGCAAATTGGGTAGCGCCGCTTGTGCGAGCCCCGCATCGAAATAGCGAAAGAGCACGTGGCCGAACTGAATGTCCGCCAGCGTCAGCGCCCCACCGCAGAGGAAACCGTGCGCTAAGCGCTCCTCTGCCCTAGCGAGATCGGCTTCCAGGCGCCCGGTGGCCCGGGCTATGGCGGCCGCGTCCCGGCGCCCCGGGGGCGTGCGCACGGCGCGCCAAAAGACCGGACCGGTGAACGCCCCGGCCACGTGGTGTTTGGCCCATTCGGCCCAGGCGTCCACCTGGGCCCGCGCCCGAGCGTCGCGCGGCCAGAAGCCGTTGTCGCCGTAGCGCGCAGCCAGGTAGCGCAGGGTTGCCGCAGTCTCAAAGATGGCCGCGCCGTCTGGGGCCACCAGCACTGGAATACGCCCCATGGGTGAGACTGCGACGAAAGCAGGGCTATCGAGCGGTGCAAAGCCCTCGCCCCAGTCCTCGCGCGCTACAGGCACAGAAAGCTCCGCCGCCCCCCACATCAGCGCCTGCACGTTCGAAGACGTGGCCCGGCCGAGCACCCGGTAAACTTCAGCCGGCATCGGTCCACCGCCGCGCAGGCAAAAGTCCCCGAAAGGCCGGGCAAACGCCGTCAAAAGCTATCATCGGCGCGGGTCCAGTTGCCGCGCCAGCACGTCTGCCACAAGCGCCACAATCTCCAGCCGCGACGGTCCCTGCCCGCCCAGCGCATGGCGGATGTAGAACCCGTCAATAAGCGCGGCGATCACGTGGGCCGTGCGCCGGGCGGCTGTCCGGTCGGTCAGCTGCGCCAGGTCATAGACCATCGTCGAATGCAATCGCCGGGCAAAGACCCGCCAAAGCCTTTGGGCACCGGGTTCGGACTGGGCATAGACGTAGAAGGTGAGCCAGGCCGACACCACAGTGTCGGAAAAGTTCTCTGGGTGAAACGAGGCGCTGATCACCGCCTCTAGGCGCGCACGCGGACCGGTAACCCGCGCCAGGTCCCGGCGAAGTGCAGCCGAAAACTCCGTTAAGATGTGGCCCATAGCGGCAAGGAAAATCTGCTCTTTACCGCCGAAGTAATGATGCGCCAGCCCCGATGACACACCGGCCCGGCGGGCGATCTGTGTGACTGTAACGTCAAGGGAGCCCGCCGAGCCCACCTCCTCGATGGTGGCATCAATCAGCGCCCGACGGCGCAGAGGTTCCATGCCAATTTTGGGCACGCGCGAGCTCCTTGGTTGCGGCGATCAGGCGGCGGGGCACACCGCCACCTGCGCAGCATCTAGGGATTTTGACTGGTCAGTCAATCAAAATCAGACTCACAAGAGAGACTGGCACCGGTAGGCAAAACTGGTTCCTAGTACTCTTTATAGAAGTCGAAGGTGTAGCCATTGACCGCTCCGACATATGCCAATTGGAAGAACGAAGCGTCGTTACCAAGAATAAAGTAACAGAGCGCTTCCTGGCTGTTTTCCGGCTCTCGCAGAATAAGGAACGGTCCTGGGCGCCCGCCTGACCCGTCGCAGTTGTTGGCGACCCGGGCGTAATACTCGGCCACCAGTTGCCCGCTGGAGTATTGGTATATCTCGGAGCCTTCGATCGACCAAGTCACCGGCTGACCGTCCTGGTTCCATCGCCCGCTCAGCGACATCAAAAGCCCTTCGGTGGCGTGATCGTGCTGGCGCGCGGAAACCGTATAGAGCGCCGCTTCGACGGTGATGTCGAAGAACTCAATTAGATCGCCAGATGCGGTGACCGGATCACCGATGTTGAACCCCTGAATGCGGTCCATGACCGCGTCGGGTGTTCCACCGCCGCCTGTGACGAACCATTTCACTCCATCCGCATGGAAGGCGCAACGCGGTACGCCATCGATGTAGTCGCAGCCCTGCCAGATGGCGGCCACTGTGAAAGGTTCTCCCAGGCTTCCAGGCTGTGGCGCGCGCGGCTTCGGGGCCGGCGCTGGGGCAGGCGCCGGCGCCGGGGCCGCTTGCGACTGGCGGTCGTTGTTTTTACTGCCGCCGCGGGGCACTAAGTTAAGGGTAAACTTGGTGTACTTTTCTGTGTCGATTTCAGAAAAACTCTCGCGCCGATATCCCCGGTCCTGGCAGTCCTCTTTGCCGCGGATTGTATAGGCCGAGGACTCCGTACAGAACATGTAGTTCTGACCCTTAAAGCTCCGGTCTTTTGCCGTGGCACGGTAATAAACGTAGCGCGATTTTAACTTGCCACTGATGAGCGTCTTGCAGTCGCCGGGCTCTATCCCCCACCAGCCTTCGGACATCCATTCGCCGTCGTCGCGATAGGCAACCGACACCGTCTGGCGGATGTTTTCCTTGTTGCACACAATGAATTCCGCTTGAGCAGCAACCGGTGCCATGATTGCAGCCGCACACATCCCTAAAACGTATCGCATATCGCCCTCCCTTGTTCTTTGGCTGATATCTCAGTGTGGTAGCGCCCATGTTGCCCCCCAACCCACGGGCAATGTCACCGCAATGCCCCGGACCGGCCACAATTTCGCCCCACAGATGAAGGCTTTTTTAACCTCTGGTAGCGAAACTAAGATGACAGGGCCGCCGGGCGGTCTGCGAAAGGTATTTGATGATGTTGCTTTTGACCGGACTGGTCGTCGGCGCCCTGGTGGCTTGGGTTCTTTTTTCGATCTGGGAGACAACGGCCGAAGATATCTTCCCAGAACAGTAAGGGCCCGCCCGAAGGCAGGCCCTATCTAATTTCATGAACCCCCCGGTCACCCCCAGACGGTCGATCCACACGCGCCCTTAAATCTGGCCCAAAAGGGCGGTCACGCTGTCCTTGGCGTCACCGTAAAGCATGCGGGTGTTCTCTTTGAAGAAGAGCGGGTTTTCGATCCCCGAATAGCCTGTACCTTGGCCGCGCTTGGACACGATCACGGCCTCGGCCTTCCAGACCTCAAGCACCGGCATCCCCGCGATGGGGCTGTTGGGGTCGTCCTGGGCCGCCGGATTCACGATATCGTTGGAGCCAATCACGATCACCACGTCCGTGTCGGGGAAGTCGTCGTTGATCTCGTCCATCTCAAGCACGATGTCGTAGGGCACTTTGGCTTCGGCAAGAAGCACGTTCATGTGTCCGGGCAAACGCCCGGCGACCGGGTG
>JBCCMR010000239.1:0-5300 GCA_039026255.1 Pseudomonadota bacterium | reverse complement strand
TGGCCGCCCTAAAGCGGTTCCAGTTTTCGTTGGATCACAGGGAATTCCCATGAGGTGTGTTTTCTGGTTCGTCCTGTTCAGGAGGATCAGTTCATGCCCAATCGGCTGTCTGCCGATATGCGTGCCTGTTTTGAGGTGCTCTTTGCCCAAGGCCTGACGGGCCGCGAGTTTGGTCGCCGTCTGATGATTTCGGCGGCCTCCGCTTGGCGCCTGTGTCAAAAGCTCAAGCGCGGATTGCCCCTGACACCCGGCGACAACCCGCGCAAGACCGGACGTGGGCGGTTGGCTCCGCACCACGATTTTCTCATCGAGCCGATCCACCAGGACCCGGACATCACGCTCAGGGAATTGCAGGGGGCCTTGGCCGACGCCCATGACGTGATTGCGTCAATCTCTGGTATTGATCACGCGCGCACGCGGCTGGGATACAGGTCCAAAAAAAGAGCCTCATTGCGGATGAACGCACGCGCGCAAAGGTAAGACGCGCAAGGGCCGATTGGCTTGCTCATCGTGTTCCGGCGATCAGCGCGATGCCTGAACGCGTTGTCTTTATTGACGAAACCTCCGTCAAAACGAACCTTGCGCGCCTCCGGGGGCGATCCCTGCGCGGGACGAGATTGCCGGCATCTGCACCGGTTGGGCCTTGGGGAACCCAGACCCTGATTGCCGGACTGGGGCCATCCGATCTGATCGCGCCTTAGGTCATCAAAGGCGCGATGCCTCTCGTGACATTCGCTTTGCGAATGCACTGCCGGTAATAGACGGCCCCGCCTTTGTCGCCTACCTCCGCGACGTGCTGATCCCAGAGAGCAAACCCGGCAGGGCCGTGATCCTCGACAACCTTGCAACGCATCGCAACAAAGAGGCGCAAGCAGCTCTGCGCGCCCAGGGCTGCAGGTTCCGCTTTCTGCCGCCCTCCAGCCCGGACCTCAACCCCATTGAAATGGCGTTCTCAAAACTGAAAGCCCATCTCCGACGCATCGGCGCACGGTCTTTCACCGGCCCATTCAAAGCTCTCACCGAAATCCGTGACCTCTATACGCCAGCGGAATGCTGGACCTACTTTTGCCAGGCCGCATACGCTTCTACGTAAACTGGAAACGCTCTAGTCTACCCCTGCCCTTTCATGGCAGCGACATGGGACATCACCAACCGTGAGTAAGCTTCCTGGAGCCGTTCTGTCACTTGCCCGGTATGGCCGTCGCCTATCGCTTTGCCATCAATGCTTGCCACGGGCGTCTGCGCACCGAACGTACCGGTCAAAAACGCCTCGTCGGCGCTGTAGGCCTCATAAAGGCTAAAGTTTTTTTCCCGCACCACGATCCCCTCCGCACGGCAAAGCTCAATCACCTTCGCCCGAGTGACGCCGTTCATGCAATAGTCCCCGGTGCTTGTCCAAACTTCGCCGCCACGCACGGCAAAGAAGTTGCAGGCGTTGGTTGTGTTCACAAATCCATAGGGATCGAGCATCAGCGCTTCGTCCGCTCCAGCCGACTCCGCCTGCAAACATGCGATTACGCAATTAAGCTTCGAATGACTGTTTAGCTTGGCGTCCTGGGAATGGGGCAGCCCGCGCACCTGCGGCACCGTGGCAAGGCGCACCCCCGTTTCGCGTTTTTCGGGCCGTGAATGTTCCATCAGGATCACCACAGTCGGGCCCGACTGGGACAGGACCGGGTGCTGGAAGGGTTTTGTCTTGACCCCGCGCGTGACCATCAAGCGGCAGTGCGCGTCGCGCAACATCCCGTTTGCTTCCGCCGTCTGTGCCATGGCAGCTGCGACCTCCGCCTGGGTCATACCAATATCAAGCCCAACCGCCTTGCAAGACCCAAAGAGACGATCCATGTGATCGTCGAAGAACGCCCACACCCCGTCATAGAGCCGCAAGCCCTCCCACATTCCGTCCCCCAGCAGAAAACCGCTGTCGTAAACAGATACAACCGCCTCGTCCCGAGGCTTCAATGCCCCATTGATCCAGATACGGATATCGCGATTGCGAAGGTCGTCCTCAGCGGCGTGAGTGATGGCCATCGGGGGTCCTTGCGGTCCGGTGCGCGGCGCTACCAATCGCCGATGTTCTCCATGCTGACCCAGGGTTCCGCCGGAGCTCTGGCTTCGCCATCTTGGATGAACTCAATCGAGATGTTGTCGGGGCTTTTCACAAACGCCATGCGCCCATCTCGGGGGGGGCGGTTGATCGTGACCCCGGCGTCCATCAGCTTCTGGCAGGTGGCGTAGATGTCGGTCACCCGATAGGCTAGATGCCCCCAAGCACGCCCTGTCGTGTACACTTCGTCGCTGTCCCAGTTGTAGGTCAGTTCTAACTCCGGTGACCGCTTTTCCAGGGCTCCGGGCACGTCCGCGGGCGGCGCCAGGAAGATAAGTGTGAATTTGCCTTCCGGAACATCGGTACGCCGCACCTCTTCCATGCCCATCTTGCCGACCCAAAAGTCCAGCGACGTGTCGATATCGGTGATGCGCACCATGGTGTGAGCGTAACGCATGTTTCCTCCTTCGAGATTTTTTCCTGGCACCATCGCGCCATTTGACCCCGGAACCTAGGCCAGTGACGGCTAAGGCAAGGGTCAGAGCGCCCGGAGCACCCCGTTTTCCAAACGCACCTGGCGGTCCATGCGCGCGGCCAGATCCATATTGTGGGTGGCAATCAGCGCAGCCATTTCCCCCTCGCGCACCAGAGCAATCAACGTCTCAAAGACCCGGTCGGACGTGGCGGGGTCCAGGTTGCCAGTAGGTTCATCCGCCAAAAGCAGCGCCGGGCCATTTGCTAGGGCCCGGCAAAAAGCCACACGCTGCTGCTCTCCCCCGGACATTTCTGCCGGGCGGTGACCCGCCCGCGCGCCGAGCCCAACGGCATCCAAAAGAACTTTTGCTCGGGCCTGGGCCGCGCCCTGCCTAACCCCATTGGCAAGCTGCGGAAGCGTCACGTTTTCAGCGGCAGTGAACTCCGCGAGCAAGTGATGGAACTGGTAGACAAAGCCCACGTCCTGGCGCCGGATGCGCGTGCGTTCCCGGTCGGCGGTGCCCACGGGCTTGCCGCGGATGGCCACGGTGCCCGCGTCAGGCGTATCAAGGAGCCCGGCGATATGCAAAAGCGTGGACTTCCCCGCCCCAGAAGGCGCCACAAGGGCCACCACTTCCCCCGGCGCGACGCTCAGCTCCGCACCGCTGAGCACCGTAATCTCGTTTGAGGCGCCGCGGTTATAGCTCTTCGACACCCCGCTCAGGCGCAAAGCGTCACTCATAGCGCAGCGCCTCCACCGGGTGCATCCGCGCCGCACGCCGGGCGGGGAAATAGGTCACCGTAAATGACAAAAAGAGCGACAGCGCTACGGCGGTAAGCACGTCGCCAAGTTCGAGCTTTGCGGGCAGCGTCGACAAAAGCCGTACCGAAGGGTCCCAGACACCCCCGCCCGAGATAAAATTCACAAAGCTGAAGACCGGGTCGATGTAGATCGCAAAAAGGCAGCCCAGCACCACGCCAAGCCCGGTCCCCACCAGACCGATCGACGACCCGCAAATGAAAAAGACCCGCAGAACAGATGCTTCCCCCAGACCCATCGTGCGTAGAATGCCGATGTCGCGACCCTTGTTTTTGACCAGCATAATCATCCCCGACACGATGTTGAGGGACGCGATCAAAACCAGGATCGCCATTATGATGAACATCACGTTGTCTTCCATCTCAAGGGCGCGAAGAAACCCGCCGCTGGAGATTTTCCACGTCCAAACCAGAGAATTGGGCCCGCCTGCCAGGATAAGATCGCCCGCAAGCCGCTCCACGTTCTCGGGGTCGGTTACTTGAATTTCGAACTCGTCCACCTGACCTTCACGATTGAAAAAGGCCTGCGCCTCGGCGAGCGGCATGTATATGCGCGTACGGTCAATGTCCCACCGACCCACACCAAATATGTAAACCACCTCGTAGGCGCTGACCCGGGGGCTTGTTCCAAAGGCGGTGCGAATGCCGTTCGGACTGATCAGCGTAATCTTGTCGCCCAGAGACAGGTTCAATTCCCGGGCGATGCCTACGCCGATGGCCACGCCCTTGTTGTAATTCGATAACTCCCCGCGGCGGATTTCGGGCTCAACCACCCGGGGAATGGTCAGCACGTCCTCGTAGGTTTCGCCAAAGATCTCGACGCCGCTGTTGCGCCCGTTGGCCGTGGCCATCACCTGGGCTTTGACAACCGGTGCCACGCGAACGACACCGTCGACCTGGCGCAAGGCCTCTGCCCTGCCTTCATAATCCGTAAAGGTTTGTACTGTTCGCCCGTTTTCGTCCACATGGGGGCTGACATAAATGGTCGCGTGAGCGTTTGAGCCCAAGATTGTGTCCACAAATTCCGCGCGAAATCCCGAGCGTACCGCCAGCGTCGCGATCAGCGCAAACACCGCCAGCATAACCCCGATCAGCGATATCCAAGTCATCACGCTAACCCCGCCTTCGCGACGCTTTGCGCGCAGGTAGCGCCACGCGATCATCCATTCGAAGCGGGAAAACGGCAGGGTTTTCATGGCGAGGCGTCCTGTTTTTCGGGGTCAACGCGGCGGCGGGAGATCAGCAAACCGGAGCCCATGGTAGTAAAAAAGCCAAGCAAAAAGCCCGTAAGCGAAAACGTCACCCCGTCCCGGGTCAGCGGGATGGCCCAGGCGTAGTCGGCGCCGGTGCGGCGGGCAATCTGCCAGTCGTCAAAGCGCAAAATGCGGATCAGCCGCCCCGGGGCGTCGGCGTCGCGCAGCGCGGTATAATGCGCCTCTAGCCGTTCGAGCCGCGCAAAACTGCGCGTCATGTCCGCGCGCCGCCGGTCCTGGAATGCGCCGCCGGTCATAGACGCAAGCGCGGTCTCCCGGGTTAGGCCCGCAGCCCGGGCGCTGGCGTCGAAATCCGCAGCGACGCGGCGCAACTCATCTACCGCGCCACCCAGGCGTTGCACGTATTGCTGGGAAAACTCAGGAAATTGCGACGTAGCGCAAAGCATCGCGCAGCCCCCGGCGAGATTTGTCCATTTGCCCACGGTCGCACCGTTCTAGGGCGCGGCGTAGATCTCAATCAGCCGCGCGATTGCCTGCTCCGGTGGCATTTCCTGGCTTTGCCCCGTCTTGCGCGAGGTCAGTTCAACCACCCCGGACTTAAGTCCTCTGGGCCCGACCGTAATACGCCACGGCAAACCGATCAAATCCATTGTGGCAAATTTTGACCCGGCCCGTTCGCCCGTGTCGTCGTAAAGCGGGTCAAGCCCCGCAGCCACAGCCTGCGCATAAAGCGCCTCGCAGGCGCC
>JBCCMR010000238.1:0-5345 GCA_039026255.1 Pseudomonadota bacterium | reverse complement strand
TGGACATAGGGCCCAAAGCGGCCGGTTCGAAGGGTAATCGGGTCGCCCGCATCGTGGCCCAAAAGCTTGCCGTCGGGCCCGGCCACATCGCCGCCTTCCAATTCGCCCGCTAAGGGACGGGTATAGCGGCACTCAGGGTAGTTTGAGCAGCCAATAAAGGCGCCGCCGGAACGCGCGGTGCGCATGGAGAGCCGTCCGGCACCGCAATTGGGACATGTGCGGGGATCAGACTTGTCTTCTTTGGCAGGAAAAAGGTGAGGCTCCAGCACCTCGTTGATTTTTTCGAGCACATCGGTGATGCGCAGTTCGCTGGTTTCCGCCACCGCCGCTGAGAAGTCGCGCCAAAACCGGGCCAAGACAGTTTTCCAGTCCTCACGCCCGTCCGAGACAGTGTCGAGTTCATCCTCCAAATTGGCAGTGAAGTCGTAGCTGACGTAGCGGTTAAAGTAGTTTTCCAAGAACGCGGTGACGAGCCTGCCCTTATCCTCGGGCATGAGGCGCCCTTTGTCTTTGCGCACGTATTCGCGGTCTTGGATCGTGGTTACGATGGACGCATAGGTGGATGGGCGCCCAATGCCTAACTCTTCCATGCGTTTGACAAGGGTCGCTTCGGTATAGCGCGGCGGGGGTTGGGTGAAGTGCTGGTCCGGGCTGACCGTCTTCTTGGCGGTGGCATCCCCTTGGGCCAGTTGCGGCAGCCGTTTGTCGTCGCCGTCATCCCGATCGTCATCGCGGCCTTCTTCATAGGCCTTAAGGAACCCTTCAAAGAGCACTACCTGGCCAGTGGCGCGCAGGCCCACTTGACCGTCGTCTGACCCGATCTCAACGGTGGTGCGTTCCAGGCGGGCGCTGGCCATTTGGCTTGCGATGGTGCGCTTCCAGATCAGGTCATAGAGTTTGCGCTGGTCTGGTTCCAGGCGGCCCAGGCTGTCCGGGGCAGCACTCATTTCAGTAGGGCGAATGCACTCGTGCGCCTCTTGTGCGTTTTTGGCTTTGTTTTTGTAGATCCGCGGTTTTTCAGGCACAAAATCTTTGCCGTAACGGTCGGCAATGGTGGCGCGGGCGCCGCTGACCGCTTCGGGCGCCATGTCGATGCCGTCGGTTCGCATGTAGGTGATGTAGCCCGCCTCATAGAGCCGTTGCGCCGTGGACATCGTTTGGCGCGCCCCGAAGCCAAATTTGCGGCTTGCCTCTTGCTGGAGCGTGGATGTCATGAAGGGCGGGGCAGGGTTGCGGTTGGTGGGCTTGGCCTCCACCGCGGTGACGCGGAGGTCCCGGGCGTTGATAGCCGCCACCGCCAGGTCTGCGGCTTCGGCGGTGGGGATGTCGTAGCGGTCAAGCTTTTGGCCGCCAAGAACAGTCAGGCGTGCTTCGAATTCCTGCCCCCGCGGGGTGGTCAGGGCCGCCTTAACAGACCAGTATTCGCGCGCCTTGAAGGCCTCGATCTCCATTTCCCGCTCAACGATGAGCCGCAGGCAAACCGATTGGACCCGGCCGGCCGACTTTGCTCCGGGCAGCTTGCGCCATAGGACCGGCGAGAGGTTGAAGCCGACCAAGTAGTCCAGCGCCCGGCGCGCCAGATACGCCTCCACCAGATCTTCGTCGACCTTGCGGGGGTTGTTCATCGCCTCGGTCACGGCGGCTGTGGTAATAGCGTTGAAAACCACGCGGTCTACGGGGGTGTCTTTTTTAATGGCGCGCCGTTTTCGTAGCGCTTCCTCTAGGTGCCAGGAAATCGCTTCGCCCTCTCGGTCGGGGTCCGTGGCCAGGATTAGCGCGTTGTCTTCTTTAAGCGCGTCGGCAATGGCGCGGACGTGCTTTTGGCTATCAGAGGCGATCTCCCATTTCATATCGAAATCGCTGTCGGGGTCCACGGAGCCGTCTTTGGGCGGCAAATCGCGCACGTGGCCGTAAGAGGCCAGAACGGTGTAATCCGGGCCTAGGTATTTGTTGATTGTCTTGGCCTTGGCCGGGGATTCAACGACGACAACTGGCATTCGGGTCCTGCATCGATTAACGCGACGCTTGATGTGTCGTCTGGCCGGGGCTTGTCAATGGCGCCGCGACACGAAGCCGCCTGGGTGTGCTTGGGCGTCCCGTTTGCCACCGGTGTTCGCGGCGAACCCGGGTGCAGTGAGTATTTGGCCAGAGCAGGAGGGCGCGGCCCGCGCTGTCAGTTTGCGGTGTCTGCGCACACGGGTGGGCTATGGTCAAGCGATTGACTTCGGCCTTAGACGCGCAGGGCGATCATACCGCCTGGCTGCCGTTCCACCCGGCCTTCAAGTTCGAGGACTGTGATATGGCTCATGGCTGTACCCGACGGCAGACCTAGGTCCCGCAAAAGTGCGTCTTCTTCGATTGCCGTGGGGCCAAGCGCGTCGAGAATGCGCTCTTTGATGTCGCCGGGAATACCAATCGGAGCTGTGATGTCCGGGGTCGGCGGCGCATCCGCCATGGCGTCAAGGATATCGAGCACATCAGTCGCGTCGCGGATAAGCGCCGCCCCATCCCGTATGAGATTGTTGCACCCTGCTGCGCGTACGTCGAGCGGGTTGCCCGGGACAGCCATTACCTCGCGCCCGAGATCGGCGGCTTCTTTGGCGGTGATAAGACTACCCGATCGGGCGGCGCCTTCGATCACCAGCGTTGCCGCTGCCAGGCCCGCAATGATGCGGTTGCGTTGCGGGAAATGGCGCGCTTGGGGGGCGACGCCGAGGGGAAGCTCACTAAGCCGAAGTCCGTCTCTGGCGATGGCCTCATAAAGGTCGGCATTTTCGCGTGGGTAGACCACATCAAGCCCGCCCGCCTGGACCGCAACCGTGCCCGTGGGCAACGCTGCCCGGTGGGCGGCGGCGTCGATGCCACGGGCGAGCCCCGAGACCACAGTCACCCCCGCCGCGCCCAGGTCAGCGGCGATCTGGCGGGTAAAGCGCAACCCAAGCGATGATGTGTTGCGCGCCCCGACCACGGCAATCGCCCGGCGATGGGCAAGCTGTGTTTTGCCTAAGGCCCAAAGCACCGGGGGCGCGCCGGGTGCCGTGCGCAAAAGCGCCGGGTACTCGGGGTCTGCCAAACAAAGGAGGCGCGCGCCAAGTTTGCGACCGGCGCGATACTCTGCCTCCGCCGCAGAGCGGCTGGCGGTTCGGTAGTCGCGCACCCCCGCCTCGGCCGCGATTTCTGGCAGCGCCTCTAGCCCTGCCGCAGCGGAGCCGGTTTCTGCCAAAAGTCGTCGAAAGGTGGCCGGGCCCACCCGCCGGGACCGGATCAGCCGCAGCCAGGTAATACGGTCCTCGTCACTTAGGGCCCCGGCTACAAAATTGGGGTCGGGTGTTCCATCCATGGCGTCAGAGTGAACCGCGATGGTTAATTTTGTGTTAGCGCTTGTAACTGGCGCGTCTCGGAGCGTCTGCGGTAGTTGACAAGCGCGTCGGGGCCGTCAGCTTGAAATCTACGCAAAACCCATCACGGAGGATCCCATGGGCGAAACCGACTTGGCCGCCAAACGCACGGTTGCAACCTTCGACAGATCTGGTTTCGAGCGCCTCCATATGGATGGATGCCCGCCCGACCAGGATACCTGGTGGAAGGTGGTCAGCTATGATGAGCGGTCCGGTCAGGGGTCTTACCTAATGATTATGGGCCCCGGAACTGTGACGAACCCGCACCGCCACGATGGCCCGGAAGAGTGGTATATGGTTGAGGGCGATCTGGTTGATAACGACGGCCACGTTTACCGGACCGGGGACTTTGTGTCATTGGCAGGCGGCTCTGTGCACAACAGCCATTCGCCATCGGGTTGCAAGATCGTGGTCACGCACCGGGGACCGGTGGTTGACCTCGACACGCTTTAACCCAGGCCGATGAAGACGACGCCCTACTGGTGGGACGACGGCGCGCCCTGTCCTGATCTTCCGCGCACACCCCCAGATAACGCTGATGTGTTGATTGTCGGCGCTGGTTTCACCGGTTTGTCGGCGGCCATCTGGGCGTCCCGGGGTGGGGCCGCTGTCACCGTTGTGGACGCAGGCGTCCCTGGCGAGGGCGCCTCGACCCGCAACGGTGGTATGGCTGGGGCCCATCCCCGCCTGTCGCTGAGCGCTACCGCGGCCCGCTGGGGCCACGACACCGCAGTCGCCATGTTTAACGAAGCGCATGCAGCTTATGATCACCTAGCGGGGCTTATCGACGACTTCGCCATCGACTGTGATTATACCCTTACCGGGCGCATTCAACTGGCCTGGACCGCCGCCGATTTTGCTGCGCAGAAGGCTATGGCCGCCGACATGGCCCGCGACACGCGCTTCCCGGTGGAGATTGTAGAGCGCCGCAATCTAGGCCAGCACATCGCAACGCGGCGGTATTTTGGGGGGCTCTATTACCCGACGCATGGGGCGCTTCACCCCCGGAAACTCCATGATGGACTGATGGCGGCAGCGCTTGACTTGGGTGTGACAGTGGTGGGCAATTGCCCGATTTGGGACATCGCCCCCCGCGGCGGCGGCCATGAAGCGCGCCACCCCGGTGGCACCATAATCGCAGACAAGGTGATCCTGGCCACCAACGGCTACACATCAGGCGGGGGGGTCTTTCGTTGGTTGCGCCGTCGGGTTTTTCCGTTGCCCAGTTTTATTGTCGCCACCGAACAGCTTTCTCCCAACCTAGTCGCTGCCCTTGCCCCAGGCGGGAGGATGATGGTGGAAACCCGGGCGCGCCATTCCTATTTCCGGGTCTCGCCTGATGGCACGCGCATACTGTGGGGCGGGCGTGCGTCGATGACGCCGATCAGCGCCGAGACAGCCGCCGCGCGTCTGCGGTCTTCTATTGAGGATATCTGGCCGGACCTAAAAGATGTGCGGCTGACCCACAGCTGGACAGGTAACACTGGCTTTGCGTTCGAGCAGTCCCCCCATGTGGGGGTTCGCGACGGGGTTCATTTCGCCATGGGCTACTGCGGCGGCGGCGTAGTGCTGGCGCCTTACCTAGGTATGAAGGCCGCCCACCAGGCCCTTGGCAACCATCGGGGCCAGACGGCCTATACTGCAACCGAGTTCGCCACCCGGCCCTGGCACCCGGGCGGACGGCCCTGGTTTCTATACGGTGCAAACGCCTGGTTCACCCAAGTTGTAGACCGCCGCCAAAACGCGGCCGCTGCACGGGATCGCGCGGGGTCGTAGCGGCGTTGCGGCAGTCAGCTGTCAAAACGACAAGTTCCTGCATGTGCAACCCCGCGAATGTCCGCAAAAATATATTTGTAGTCGTGAGGAATCTGCCCCGTTTTGGAAGGCATTTTGGCGGTTTCATTATGGAAAGCGGGAAAGTCTGTGCGGATCAGCATCGGTTGACGG
>JBCCMR010000237.1:0-5376 GCA_039026255.1 Pseudomonadota bacterium | reverse complement strand
GCAGATACGGCTGTCCACGCAAATGCCTGTCACGACCCGGTCGCCGCGAAGGGGAGTTGTTCGCCGCCTTGCCGGGCACCCAGCAGCATGGCGCTACCTTTGCGGCAGCCGCGCTCAGCGCTGGGGCCGGGGCCGTCCTGACGGACGCCGAGGGCGCGGAAATCTTGGGCCCGCAGCCCGGCCTGCCGGTGTTGGTGTCCAAAGACCCCCGCCGGGCCCTGTCGCTTGCCGCGTCGCGCTTTTTTGCGGCGCAGCCGGCGACAGTGGTGGCGGTGACGGGGACCAACGGCAAGACCTCTGTCGCGAACTTCACCCGCCAGATTTGGGAATACCTCGGGCTTGATGCTGTAAATTTCGGTACCACCGGGGTCGAGGGCGCCTACGCCGCGCCTATGTCCCACACCACACCTGAACCCGTCACGCTCCATCGTCTTCTAAGCACCTTGAGCCGGGAAGGCATTACCCACGCCAGCATGGAGGCGTCGAGCCACGGGCTCGACCAGCGGCGGCTTGACGGGGTCTACCTTACCGCGGCCGCCTTCACGAACTTCACCCAGGATCACCTGGACTACCACGAAACTTTCGAGGCTTATTTTGAAGCCAAAGCGGGTCTTTTCGACCGGGTGCTGCCGCCCGAGGGCTCCGCGGTGATCAACATCGACGACCCCAAGGGCAAAACGCTTGTTGCCCGTGCCCAGGCGCGGGGTCAGGACGTGATCACCCTGGGCAGCGGGCAGGGCGACCTCAATCTCCAGGCCAGCCGCTACGACGCTACGGGCCAGGAAATCCGCTTCACCTGGGGAGGTGAGGCGCGGCTGGCGCGGCTGCCGCTCATTGGCGGGTTTCAGGCGCTGAACGTGCTGACGGCGGCGGCGCTTGCGATCGCTTGTGGGGCCCGGGCAGGGGTGGTCTTTGACACACTTGGGGACCTAGTGGGCGTTCCCGGGCGCATGCAACTGGCGGCCACGCGCCAGAACGGCGCGGCTGTCTTTGTCGACTACGCCCACACCCCCGACGCGGTGAAAACCGCGCTCCGGGCCTTGCGCCCCCATGTGCTGGGTCAGCTCCATGTGGTGGTGGGCGCCGGTGGCGACCGCGACCCGGGCAAACGCCCGCTCATGGGGCAAGCGGCGGCACGGGGCGCCGACCACGTGATTGTCACCGACGACAACCCGCGCAGCGAAGACGCCGCCGCCATCCGCGCGGCGGTCATGCGCGGCGCACCCGAGGCCACCCAGGTGGGTGACCGGGCCGCCGCGATCCTAGCAGGCGTGGACGCCCTGCGCCCGGGCGATGCGCTGCTGATTGCGGGGAAAGGGCACGAAACCGGCCAGATCGTGGGCGACGACGTTTTGCCTTTCGACGATGTGGAACAGGCCAGCCTGGCTGTGCGCGCGCTCGACGGATTGGGCACGTGACCGCGCTTTGGACTGCCGCTGACGTTGCCGCCGCAACCGGCGGCCGCGCCCAGGGCACCTGGGAGGCCACGGGTGTGGCTATCGACACGCGCGAATTGGCACCCGGGGATATTTTTGTCGCGCTAACCGATCAGCGGGACGGCCATGACTTTGTGGCGCAGGCGCTGGCAAAGGGCGCGGCAGCGGCGTTGGTTAGTTGGGTCCCTGATGGCGTTCCTGGTGACGCCCCGCTTTTGGTGGTGCCCGATGTGATGGACGCGCTCCGTTCCCTGGGGCGCGCGGCCCGCGCCCGCACTCGCGCCCGGGTCATCGGGGTGACCGGTTCCGTGGGCAAGACAGGGACGAAGGACATGCTTCGCGCGGCCCTTGCCCCTCAGGGGAGGGTCCACGCAGCAGTGCGGTCCTTTAACAACCACTGGGGCGTGCCCCTGACCCTGGCGCGGATGCCGGCGGAAACCGATTTTGCTGTGATTGAGATCGGCATGAACGCCCCTGGCGAAATCGCCCCCCTGGCGGTGCTGGCCGATTTGGACTTAGCCATCATTACCAACGTGGCCGCGGTTCACGCGGCCGCCTTCGACGGGGTGGATGGGATTGCACTCGAAAAGGCGACGATCCTGGAGGGGCTACGCCCGGGCGGCGTGGCTGTCCTGAACGGCGATATCCCGACAGCGTCGATCCTGGCTGACGCGGCCCAAGGCCGCGACACCCGTTGGTTCGGCCAGGGCGACACCCGCGATGCGGAACTGATCGCAGCTCACGTTATCGCCACAAGCACCGCCGTTGAGGCGCGCCTGTTGGGCGGGCAAATTCTGTTTCGTTTGGGCGCCCCGGGTGCACACCTGGCCATGAACGCGGTTGCTGTTTTGGCGGCGGTCGAAGCCCTAGGCGCCGACGTGGCGCAAGCGGCGCTGGCACTTGCGGCCTGGGAGGCGCCGTCGGGCCGTGGTGCAAGGTCCACGGTCGCCTTGTCACCCGCCCCCGGTGATCGGATCGATCTGATTGACGAAAGCTATAACGCGAACCCGACGTCGATGGCTGCGGCCCTGGCGGTTCTGGCGGCGGCTACGCCGGATCCCGGTGGGCGCCGGGTGGCGTTTCTTGGGGATATGCTTGAACTGGGGCCTGATGAAGCGGCGCTTCACGCGGGCCTTGCCGACTGCGCCGCCATGGGGGCCGTCGACCTGGTGCATTGCTCTGGACCGCTTATGGCCGCGCTGCATGGCGCGCTCCCCCCGGGGCGCCGAGGACGGTACTTTCAGGACGCCGCGGCAATGGCCGCCGCGGTCAAGTCCTTGCTGGATCCGGGCGACGTGGCCATGGTAAAAGGCTCTTTAGGTTCCCGCGTGGGCCAAGTTGTCCAGGCTATCAAAGCCTTGGACCAAGAACAAAACCAGGGGCGTTAGGCAAGGGGGGCAGCCATGCTCTATTTCTTGAGCGAGCTGTCGGATGGCGGCGACTTTTACAATCTTTTCAGATATATAACTTTTCGATCCGGGGGAGCATTTTTCACCGCTTTAGTGCTGAGCTTTGTTTTTGGCCAGCCGCTGATTAACATGCTCAAGAAGGTGCAAAAGAAGGGTCAGCCGATCCGCTCAGACGGCCCCGAAGGCCATATCATTGCCAAGGCCGGCACCCCCACAATGGGGGGCATGCTGATCCTGGGCACGATGGTCATTTCTACGCTTCTTTGGGCGCGGTCCGACAACGGCTACGTCTGGGTGGTTTTGCTGGTGACGTTGGGTTTCGCTATCATCGGTTTCACCGACGATTACCTAAAGGTCACCAAACAGACGGTGGCCGGGTTTTCATCCCGCGCGCGCCTGGCGCTGGGTTTTGCCATTGCTTTGGTGGCGGCTATGTACGCGTCCTGGCTCCACCCCGATGATCTGAGCCGGGAACTGGCGGTTCCGGTGTTTAAAGATTTTCTCCTGAACTTGGGCATTATTTACTTTCCCTTCGCCATGATCGTGATTGTTGGCGCCGCGAACGCCGTGAACTTGACCGACGGGCTTGATGGGTTGGCGATTATGCCCGTGATGATATGCTCGGCAACACTCGGTGTGATCGCCTATGTGGTCGGGCGCATCGACTTTACCGAATACCTTGACGTGCACTACGTGCCCGGCACCGGAGAGCTTTTGGTCTTTAGCGCCGCGCTGATTGGCGGCGGGCTGGGCTTTTTGTGGTATAATGCCCCCCCGGCGGCAGTCTTTATGGGGGATACGGGCTCTTTAGCGTTAGGCGGCGCGCTAGGAACTATCGCTGTCTGCATCAAGCATGAAATTGTCCTCGGCATCGTCGGCGGACTTTTTGTGGTGGAAGCCCTGAGCGTGATCATCCAGGTCCTTTACTACAAACGCACCGGTAAGCGGGTCTTCCTGATGGCGCCGATCCACCACCATTTTGAGCAACGCGGCTGGGCCGAACCGCAGATCGTGATCCGCTTTTGGATCATTTCGCTGATCCTGGCCCTAATCGGGTTGGCCACGCTTAAATTGCGCTAGGTAGGCCTGATCGTAAGAAGCTTCTTTATGAAGCTTCGACCCCTTAAGAAGCTTCTTTATGAAGCTTCCTCGCGCAGCCTCCCCTGTCCACCTTAGCCCCTGCTTTGCGCGGCGCCCGACCCTGAGCTAGGCTGTTCGCAGACAGACGCAGGATCAGCCATGGACGGTTTTTTTCTTCAAGCGACAATATTTTTAGTTGCAGCAGTCGTGGCGGTGCCGGTGGCCCGCCGGGCAGGGCTTGGGTCGGTGCTCGGATACCTGATTGCCGGGGTGCTGATCGGCCCCGTGCTGGGGCTTGTGGGTTCCGGCGACCAGATGCAAGACCTCCAGCATTTTGCCGAATTTGGTGTGGTGATGATGCTTTTCCTCGTGGGGCTGGAATTGGAGCCCCGCGCCCTTTGGGATATGCGCCATCGGTTGATCGGCCTGGGCGGCTTACAAGTGACGGTGACTACGGCGGCCGTGGCGGGCATCTACATGGCACTTGGGCAACCCTGGCCTGTGGCGCTCGCTGTTGGTCTGGCGTTTTCGCTGTCATCCACAGCCATTGTGCTTCAGACACTCAACGAAAAGAGCCTTATGAACTCTTCCGGGGGGCGGTCGGCTTTTTCGGTGCTGCTGACCCAGGATATTGCGGTGATCCCAATGCTCGCGCTGATCCCGCTTTTGGCAATCACAGGTATCCAAAACCGCGGCGGTGGGCATGGTGGCGACCATGGCGACGACCACGGGGGCGGCCACGGAGGCGCCCACCACGAAGCGCTTTCCCTGGTGGAAGGCTTGCCGGGCTGGGGTGTAACGCTCGTGACTGTTGGCGCCGTGGCAGCGGTCATCCTTGTGGGTGTCTACCTCACGCGGCCCGTTTTCCGCTACGTGGCCCGCGCCCGCCTGCCGGAGCTTTTCACCGCAGTGGCGCTGCTGATTGTCGTCTCGATCGCGCTGCTGATGACGTTGGTCGGACTTTCCCCGGCGCTTGGCACCTTTCTGGCGGGGGTAGTGCTCGCCAACTCTGAATTCCGCCACGAACTTGAAAGCGATATCGAACCCTTCAAGGGCCTGCTCCTTGGTCTTTTCTTCATCACCGTGGGGGCAGGTATCAATTTCGAAGTGCTTCTGGGCAATCCCGCGGGCATCATCGGCACCACTCTTGCGGTAATGGCAGCAAAAGGGGTCGTCCTTTTGGGTCTGGCTGTGCTCTTTGGCATTCGAGGGCGCGACCGGTGGCTTTTCACGCTCTCGCTTGCCCAGGCGGGGGAATTCGGCTTCGTAATGATCTCGACCGGGATTGCCACAAACGCCTTGCCCACGGCGTTGAGTCAGGAATTGTCGCTGGTGGTCGCATTCTCGATGTTGCTCACGCCGCTGCTTTTCATTCTGTACGAACGCATGAGCCAGCGCATGGAGGAAGAAACGGGTCCCACCCGCAGCGAAGACGACATCGACGAAGAAGG
>JBCCMR010000236.1:0-5376 GCA_039026255.1 Pseudomonadota bacterium | reverse complement strand
GGCGCGGGCATGCGGGTGTTGCAACCCGATGTGGCCAAGTGGGGGGGCATGTCGGGGGCGCTAGATCTGGCGGAGGCCGTACCCGAAGGCGTATTGATCTGGCCGCATTTCATGGGCACAGCCGTGGGCCAAATGGCTGCGCTGTCGGTGACGGCTGCCCTTGGCCGCACATCCGCCTGCGAGGTGGATGTGAACGCAAACGCCCTGCGCACAGAACTGTGCGGCGATTGCCTAGGCATCGAAGGCGGGCGCGTGGCCCTGCCCGAGGGGCCGGGCCTCGTCACCCCACCGGACGCCGAAAACTTGCCGCTGTTCGCAGATGAAAGAGCCGCCCGATGACCGACGCCGCCGCCTGGCTCAGTCGTTTTGAAACCCTTGCGCGCATGGGCAACGGCGTGGCCCTGGCTGAAACATTTGCCCCTGAAAGCTACTGGCGCGATTATCTGCCCTTCGGATGGACACTGCAAACCCGTGAGGGCCGCGCCGCCATCGCTGACCTTGCCAGCGCGAAGGGTCCTGCAACCGACCTGCGCGATCTGGAGTTTGAAGGCGACCCGGGAGATACCGAAGGCTTTTTCCGCTTCAACACAGTCGACGGTCCAGGGCGCGGCCACGTCCGGCTGGAGAAGGGACGCGGCTTCACCCTTTTCACCATGCTCGACGGTCTGAGCGATGCCGCGCCCCAAAACGCGCTAGCAAAGGCGGACGCACCCGAGGTTTTGATTGTCGGCGGCGGTCAGTGCGGGCTGGCGCTTGGGGCGCAGTTGGCCAACCTGGGCGTTGCCTATCTGATCGTAGACAAACACCCGCGTGTGGGCGGGCAGTGGCGGTCGCGATACGACAGTCTCTTGCTGCATGACCCGGTTTGGTATGACCATCTGCCGTTTATGCCCTTCCCCGATGATTGGCCGATCTACACGCCCAAAGACCAGATGGCCGATTGGTTAGAGACCTATGCCACCGAACTTGGGCTGCATATCTGGACAGACACCGCCTTGACCGCGGCCCGCTTTGACGCCGAGGTGGGCACCTGGCGCGCGACTGTCACCCACGGCGGAGAAGAGAAAACACTCCGCCCCCGGCATATCGTGGTGGCCCTCGGGCTATCGGGTTTTGCGAACGTGCCTCGCCTGCCGGGTCAAGACACCTTTGCCGGGCCGCAAATGCACTCCAGCCAGTACCGCGCCGGGGATGGGCTCTCGGGCAAACGGGTTGTGGTGGTAGGTGCCAATAATTCCGCCCACGATATCGCCGCGGATCTGGTGGCCAATGGCGCCCATCCCACGCTTTTACAGCGGTCTTCATCGCTGGTGGTACGCCAAGACGACTACTGCACGCGGCTTTTGGGTCCGCTTTACTCCGCCGAGGCAGTCGAGAGCGGTATCACAACCGACAGGGCTGATATACTCCAGGCGTCGATGCCGTTGCGGGTGCTTGAACATACGCACAAATCGCTTTGGGACGGAATTCGCGCCGACCGGGCCGACTATTACCGGGGGCTGACCGAGGCGGGCTTTACCCTTGATTTTGCTGAAGACGGAACTGGACTGGGCATGAAATATCGCCGCACCGCATCGGGCTATTACATCGACGTGGGCGCCGCCGAAATGGTCCGCGATGGACGCATAGGCGTGGCCTCAGGGGCCGGCATTGAACGGTTAAGCGAGCGCGCGGTGCACCTGACATCAGGCGAAACCCTGCACGCTGACGCTGTTGTCTACGCAACGGGCTACGGCAATATGGTGGACTGGATCGCAAAGTTCATGGGCACCGCCGTGGCCGAGGCGGTGGGCCCCTGTTGGGGCTACGGCTCCGGCACGCGCGGCGATCCGGGTCCTTGGGTGGGGGAGCAGCGCAATATGTGGATGCCGACTGGGCAGGAGGCGCTTTGGTGCACCGGGGGCAACCTGTCCCAAGCACGCTTCTTTTCGCGCCTTTTAGGCTTGCAACTGGCAAGGGCGGTGCGCCGCGGGGGCCCGCCCGCGGAGCACACAAACCCCCCAGACTAGGCGCGGGAAATTTGAGCCGAGCCGCCGGGTGCCTGGGGGTGCGACACGTTAATATGTTCAAGCTTAGCGCCCAAAGTCTCTGACAAGAGCGTCCAAATCCGGTCGACCCGGGGGATGTGGCGCACGGCCTCTTGCGAGGTCAGCCAGATCGGCAGCGACGGCAGATCCATATCCAGCGGCGCAATTTCAACCATCTCTGGATCAGCGCGGCCCACATGGGCCTGTGTAAACCCGATCCCAAGCCCTGCGCGCACCAGTTCCCAATAGGCGCTTTGGTTGTCGCAACGCACCGCAAAGTTGTCCGCTGTCACCTCAATTCCAAGGGCGCTCATGGCGTCGATGATCAGCGTCGATCGATCATAGCCCACCATGTTGTGGGTCAAAAGCTCCGCCACGGTCTGAGGCAACGGGTGTCGCGCGGCGTAGCTTTGCGCGGCAAAGACGCCCATGCGCACGTCACCTAGGTGCCGGGCCACAAGGTCAAGCTGCCGGGGGCGGTACATGCGCAGGGCGATATCAGCCTCACGGAAGGTCAGATTTTCGCTTTCGTCGCTTGGCTGGACCACCAACGCAATGCCCGGCGCGGCCAGGCGCACCGGCGCCAGCACCGGAGGCAGAACGTGGTGGGCGGCAAAAATGGAACAGGCGATCCGCACCGTTCCAGACAGCTGATTGGACTGGGTTTCGGCGGCCAGGGACAGCCGATGGGCATCCGCGCGCATGGCTTCGGCTCCCGGAAGCAGCTGCAAGCCCGCCGCGGTCAGACGAAGACCCCGGCGGTGCCGGTCAAAAAGCTGAAGGCCAAGGCTGTCTTCTAAGGCGCGGATGTGACGTCCAAGGGTGGGCTGGCTTTGCCCCAACCCCTTCGCTGCCTTTGAAAGCGAGCCGGTCTCAGCCACCGCCAAGAAGCTTTGCACAAGCGACCAGTCGAGGGGTGTCTGCTGTGGCATGCACATACGAATACATAATATGCATATTTATGCAATTTCAATTACCAAGCAAAGAAAGCATCTCTGCCCCACAACCGTCAGGATAGGAGATAGCCATGGTGCAAACAGCATTGATACTGGGGGCAAGCGGGCGTTTTGGACGCCATACGGCGAGCGCGTTCCGGGCCTCGGGGTGGCGGGTGCGTGTTTTTGATCGTGGCGCCGGCGATCTCCGCGGGGCCATGGACGGCGCCGATGTAGTGGTCAACGGGCTCAACCCGCCGGACTACACCACTTGGAAACACGCCCTTCCGAAAATCCACCGGCGGGTCATTGATGCCGCGCGCGGCCTTGATCTAACGATCATTCTACCGGGCAACGTCTATGTCTTTGGTGCCGATACGCCTGCCCCTTGGTCCGCCCGATCACCGCACCGGGCGAAAAATCCACTGGGACAGCTGCGCATAGACATGGAGGCCGCCTACCGGGCGTCGGGCACGCGCACAATCCTGTTGCGCGCGGGGGATTTCCTGGACACCGAGCCGTCAGGCAACTGGTTTGATCGCATTATTACAAAGCCGTTGTGCAAGGGGCGGATCGACTATCCAGGCCCTACGAACGTGCCACACGCCTGGGCCTACCTGCCCGACCTTGCCCGGGCCGCCGTAGGCCTGGCGATGATGCGCGAGACACTGCCTACCTTCGCGGATATTCCTTTTGCGGGGTATACGCTGACCGGGGCCGAGATGGCCGCGCACCTAGGTGCCAAACAGGGCCGCCCGGTGCGGCCCGCGCGCATGGCCTGGTGGCCGCTGACGATAGCCGCGCCCTTTTGGCCGATGCTACGCGGCCTGCAAGAGATGCGCTACCTTTGGGACGTGCCCCATAGCTTGGACGATGCCGCGTTGCGAGCGCACCTGCCGGGCTTTGAACCCACCCCGGTAGCGCACGCCCTTATGGCAGCAGCAGCGCTCGTTGACCGCCATGGCCCGTCCCCGGTTGGGTCTGCGGCCTAGCCTGCGGCGCCTGGGACGGCCGGGGGCTATGCTCCTAGCTGGCTAAGAAACTGCGCAGCACCGGTACAAACACATCAGGGGCATCCAGATGCACCAGATGGGCGGCTTGGGGCACCACACAAAGCTGGGCGCCGTTAATCCCGCGCCACAGCGTGGCCGTTTGCGACCACCCGTAGGTGCGGTCCTGATCCCCCCATAGCACCAGGGTAGGACAGGCTACATCGCTCAGGGCATCACCCCCGGACCAAGCGGCCATGGCATCTAAGCCCGCTAAGATGGCGCCCAGCCCGGCCAATTCCGCGACAGCGGCGACCTGGCCGTATAGGGCGGCCTCTTCGCGCTGCAGGAGCCAAGTCGCAGCGATGCGCCTGGCGGTCGGGCCTGGCCCGTCCACCTGGGCGCGACGCTTGCTTTCTGCGATCGTTTCAAATCTTCCGGGCAGCACACCGTCGGGGCCCGTGCCGTAAAGGACCAGCCGCTCCACCCGGGGGGCATCTTGGCGGGCAATCTCTTGGGCAATCATCCCGCCCATCGAATGACCCAAGAGCCCGTATCGTTCGATCCCCCGGGCAGCAAGCGTTTCGATCACCCAACGCCCGTACGCGGCAATCGAAGGGAGCGGCGCCTGCCGCGCAGCGGCGCCGAACCCCGGCAAGTCTAGGGCCACCACCGGCCGGGGATGGAGCGCCGCGCCTAGATCAGTCCAGTGTGCTGCGCCCCCAAGGAAGCCATGCACAAGGACAAGCGGCGTCAATTCTTCTGGCCCTGCACGATGCGATCAAGGATCATTGCGCAAAAAAGGATCGAAAATCCTGCGAGGATGCCCTGCCCTACGTTAGCGTATTGCAGCGCTTCAAGCACGTCTTCCCCCAGACCCTTTGCCCCGATAAGCGAGGCCACCACAACCATCGCCAGCGACAGCATAATTGTTTGGTTGATGCCCGCGCGGATCGATGGGCTGGCCAGGGGCAGATCGACCTTGGTCAGCAAATACCAACGATTTGCCCCGAAACTGATGGCCGCTTCGCGCACGCTTTCGGGCACACCCCGCAGGCCAAGCACTGTCAAGCGCACCACCGGTGTCCCTCCAAAAATCATGGTTGTGACGACCGCTGCGGGCTTACCTGTGCCAAAAAACGCGATCACCGGGATCATGAAGACAAAGGCGGGCATGGTCTGCATGAAATCCATGATCGGCTGGATGAAAGCGTAGAACCGGGGCCGCCTGGCCGCGAACATGCCGAGCGGGATGCCGATCACGATTGAAAGGCAGGCCGCGGTGCCGAGCAACGCCAGCGTTGTCATGGCTTTGTCCCAGAAGCCGAGCAGGCCCATATAGGCCAAAAATGCGCCGGACCAGATCGCGGTCCGGATCCCTGCCGTCAGCCAGGTCAGGAGGATGATCAGGCTGGCGACCACGAT
>JBCCMR010000235.1:0-5378 GCA_039026255.1 Pseudomonadota bacterium | reverse complement strand
TGCTTGTCCCCACTGAGGAAGTGATTGAGGTACGCCGCGGCAAAAAAGTCACGACAGAGCGGCGCTTCATGCCGGGCTATGTGCTGGTGCGCATGGATATGTCCGAGCGGGGTTATCACCTAATTAACAATATAAACCGGGTCACAGGTTTCTTGGGCCAGCCAGGCAAGCCCACCCCCATGCGTGACCGTGAAGTGGCCTCTATCCTCAACCAAGTGGAAGAAGGGGCCGAACGTCCTCGCACGCTCATCAGCTTTGAAGTGGGCGAACAGGTCAACGTTAACGACGGTCCTTTCGAGGGCTTCAGCGGCATGGTCGAGGACGTGGACGAGGCAAACGCCCGCCTGAAAGTGACCGTGTCGATCTTTGGCCGCGCTACTCCGGTGGAACTTGAATACACCCAAGTCAGCAAGCAAAGCTAACGGGCGCGTTTCCCTGTACACTTGCGGAGAAGGTTGGTTTGGTCTTGTTCGGGGTGTCAGAATCCGCGGCTGTGAAGATACGCCTGTCAGCCCGACTGGACGATATTTTCTGCGATCATCGACACCATTTCAAACATCACCGCCGCGGCGACCATGGCGGTGATCTGGTTGGGGCTGTCTTTGGTGGGCATTAGGCACACAACATCGCCGCCCACGATGTTCATCCCCCGCACCCCATGAAGAAGCGCCACCGCTTCATCCATGGAAAAGCCTGTCACCCCAGGTTCCAGGTTTGACACCGCGGGGGCCACGGCTGCGTCCAGACAATCCAGGTCGAAGGTGATATAGACCGGGCGCCCGGCGAGCACGTCTTTGCACTGGGCGATCACATCAGCGGCGCCCCGCGCGCGGTAGTCAGCCATGGTGACCACGTTGTAGCCCATGTCGTAGCTGGGTTGCAGCCAATCCAGTGTGCGAGGGTGCCCACGCAGGCCGATTTGCATGGACCGCGTCTGGTCAACCTGCCCTTGCCGCGCCAGGTAAGCGCCCCAGTGGGCGGCGGATTTTTCGGCGCCTAGAAAATGGTCGACAGTGGTAAAGACATCTGTGTGGGCATCTAGGTGTAGAAAGGACACTGGCTCACCTTGGGTAAGGGGGCTGTTCGCAAGCCCCTGCACAATGCCTCCGGTGATCGAATGGTCGCCGCCGATGGAGACCGGTCGGATGCCCGCGGTCCCGAGCGGGGCATAAAATGCAGTGATATCCGCGACCGAGGCTTCGTTGTCGTTTGCCCGTGGCAGTGGCACGTCGCCCAGGTCTGCCACGCGCGCCGATGTCCAGGGGTCGAGCCCAAAGCCCCCGTGCACCCGCCGTTGCAATGATGAGACGTTGCGCACGGCTCTGGGACCTAGGTGCTGGTCCCGTTCGGTGGTCCCGTTGCCCGCGGAGTGCGGCACGCCCACAAGCGCGATGTCGACTGCTGGCGGGTTTGGATCGGGGGGAAGGTAGGGCGCCCGAAAGAGTGTTGGAATGCCCCACCAATAGAGGTTTTCCATCATGGATCGGTCGTGCTCTTCTGCCATGGGTGGCTCCTATGCGTCTGCTATAACCCTGGCGCGGCAGACGCCCCTCTGACAAGGGCGCGCGCTGCGGTTGACGGTGGCGGGCTTCTTTACGTCAGCGAAGCGCAGGGCGGTTTAACAAAGTGCAAGCTTCCCAGGGAAGCTTGGTTCTTGCGCCTTTGGTTCAATGGGAAGTGATAGCCTACCCAAACTTACAAAAGCGATGCCAAACTGGGCCAAATACAAGCTTCCTATTGAGGCTTGGTTAGGTCGCATGGTCTCGCGGTTGGGTCACCCAGTTTCTTGGGTCTGCTCGGCATTGCAAGTTTCCCAAGGAAGCTTTTTTGCCTTTCTTGCCCGGTGGTCTGCGCGGGTGTTTAAATATTGGGTCACAGGTTGTCCCGTCGTGTCCTTTCGCGGCGCTGCGCCCACGGTGTTGGCTTCCGTGATCCAAGCGTCCCCAGAACGCTTGTTCATGGCCGGTGAGCCTGGCTCCTGCGTTGCCCAAGTGGGATCAAGCCCCGTGCCGCGCCAATATTTGCCGCGCAGGGGACCCGCGCTTTAGGTTGTATGGTGGGAGATCAGCTTCAGGGTCAGGTCGTCTACGGAGAGCCCTTGAGCGCCCGCGACGCGCAGCACTTCTTCGCCGTTCACAAGTACCGAGGCGCCGTCTTCGGTGTCGGCGGTGGCGACATCGTAGTCCAACAGGTCCTGGTTGCCTTCGTGGCCATAAAGCTCAATCTCGATCTGGTCTTCGCCCAGGGTGAAGTCCTGCACCGTAGCTGGGCCAGAGAGGTCAGCGTACATGTCCGCGCGGAATGTGTCAGCGCCCGCGCCGCCCCAGGCTTCTGCTGGGCCGCGCATATCGATCACATCGTCGCCGTCGCCCCCGTATAAGAGGTCAGTTTCGCTGGACGCTTCAGTGCCGACAGAGGTGATCATATCGTCGCCCGCGCCGCCAAAAACGGTGTCAGTGTCGATGCCGCCATCAACCGTGTCATCGCCGTCACCTGCATCAATGATCGCATCGCCGTGGCCGGTGGAGATTGTGTCGTCGCCGGTGCCGCCGGCCACGCTGGCGTCCCCGTCGCCGTCGCGGATTGTGTCGTCGCCTGCACCGCCGTCGTAGCGGCCGTTTTCGCCCGCTTCCCAGCCGCCGCGCATTGTGTCGTGGCCGTCGCCGCCCGAGAGCGTGTTTGACCCCTCCCAATCGGTGAGCGTGTCGTCCCCGGTGCCGCCTACCAGGGCATCGTCGCCCGGCCCGCCGTTCAGGGTGTCGTCGCCGTCCCCACCCAGGATTGCATCGCTTCCCCAGTCGCCGTAGACCGTGTCGTCGCCTGCACCGCCGTCGAGTGCGTCGTCGCCTTCGCCTCCATAAATCGAATCGTCCCCTTCCCCGCCGTCGACGGCATCGTTCCCGCCGCTTGCGGTCACGACGTCGTTGCCACCGAGCGCGAGGATCCCATTGGGGCTGTCGTCCCCTTCGATCACGTCGTCGCCGTCGGTGCCCAAAAGGTCGCCGCCAAGGGTGCCATCCTGGGCGCTACCAGGGTTGTCCCCGCCTGAGCCATTGCCGCCGTCGTCTGTACCGCCGGGGTCTTCCCCGGTTAAGAGCGTGGTATCCGTCTGATCTGTATTAACTTTTTCTTGTTCGGCGTCACCGGCATCGTCTTCGGGCATATCTTCGGCATCGTCGCCGGTGATCACCCCAGCCACGGCTGTTCCGGCAAGCCCGAGCATCGAAAAGAGCAGCACTTCTATCATAGCCTAACCCCAATGGCTTCGCACGCCCCCTAAGAAAGGACACGCCCAAAGCCCTTTGGCCCCGCTAACCCACAGCAGGCACCATGGGGGCCATACACCAAAAAAGTGTTAATTTGCAGGGACCGTGCAATTTATGGTTAACGCATGACACTCGTCCTGGTCGCGCAACCTACAGAGAAAATTCGCTTTCCATCGGCTGCGCCCTAGGGTACGTGCCTTCGCACCCGCCCGCCGGGCGGCTCCATGGGCCTCGCTGGACGACATCCCGGCCTGCGCCATCACCCATTATGCGCACAGCGCGCATCGCAACCAATAGGAGACCCCGATGTCGATCACTGCTGATGAAAAGGCCCGTTTGATCAAAGAATACGCCACGAAAGACGGCGATACCGGTTCCCCCGAAGTGCAGGTAGCAATACTGACGAGCCGCATTTCGACACTGACCGAGCATTTTAAGACCCATAAAAAAGACAACCACTCGCGGCGCGGCCTTCTTAAACTGGTGGCACAGCGCCGAAAGCTATTGGACTATACCAAGGCCAAAGATGACGCCCGTTACCGGGACCTGATCAAGCGTTTGGGCATCCGCCGCTAAATCATAAGCGTCGAACCATCTGTCGCGTGTTGCCTGTCAGACGGGATCGCGCCGCAAGCTTTGACACATGCAGTGTACGCCGCCCCCGCCCTGGGTAATCATACCCAGTTCGGGGTCGTAGATCGTAAATCCCCGGGCGCGCAGCATGTCTTTGAGCGCGGTCGACTCCGCCGGTAGCAGCACACGGTCTTTGCCCAGCGCCACCACGTTGCACCCCAGCGCCATTGTGTCCTTGAACGGCACGGGCACAATCTCAATACCTTTGCTCCGAAGCCATTCGACGACTGTTTCGTCGGTGCATTCGAGGCAGACGGCCGCAAGTTTTGGCGCCAGCATGACCACCATCAGGTCAATGTGCACGTAATAAGGGTCGATGTCGGCCAGCATGACCTCCCACCCTTCGGCCTCAAACCAGCGGCGCAGTTGGTCCGCGCCCTCAAACATGGAGCGGCCTTCCTCCCCTTCCCAACCGATCAGCACGGCACCCGGTTCGATAACGTTGAAATCGCCGCCCTCAAAGGTGCCTGCGGTGACGTAGTCGTAGATGGGGATGCCCAGGCGCTGGTAGGTTTCGATGGCTCGAAAGTTCTCTCCCCGGCGCCACCACTGGGCCATGTTGGTTATGATGGCGCCGAACGGGGTCATGATCGAGCTGTCGCGGGCGAAAATCTGATAGGGCAGTTCCCCATCGGGGGCGTGGGTGTGCACTGTAACCCCGGCGGAGCGATAGGCGTCTACCATCTCGGCGTGCTGAGCCGCGGCCACCTTCGGATCGTAGGCCACCCCCCGGCGGATCGACTTTTTTGACAGGGAAGATGTTTTAAGCCAGCGATAATTTTCAACCGGCCCAAGAAGCACGTCGCGCAGGACGCCGTAGTCCGAATTGGCCCCCCAGTCATTGAGTTGCGGTGTCCCGCCGCCGTCAAGCCGGCGGCGCAGGGAAAAGGTGTCGTGGGTGTGTGCGGTGTCCATGCGTTGGGATCGTTGCACAGTTGCCCGACCATGACTAGGCCGCGTTGGGTTCTCATGGCCGGCGCTGACAGGTTAGAATTGCGGGGTTTAAGTTGCACCGGTTCTGCGATACACCGCCGCCATCCAAAGACGACGCACTCCGGCCCCGGTGCTTCAAAGGATAGGTGGGGTCGGCGGCAATGGGGCCGCCATTCAAACACCGGAGACCCGGGACCGCCTGGGAGTGCTCCGACACAGGATACATACATGTTCAACGAGACGACTAAATCCATCGAATGGGGTGGCGAAACGCTGACTCTCGAAACCGGTAAAGTGGCCCGCCAGGCCGACGGTTCGGTCATCGCGACCCTGGGTGAGACGCGGGTGATGGCCAACGTGACTTTCGCCAAGCAGCCGAAGCCGGGCCAGGATTTTTTCCCCCTGACGGTCCATTACCAGGAAAAGTACTACGCCGCGGGCAAAATCCCCGGAGGCTTTTTCAAGCGTGAGGCGCGGCCCACGGAAAAAGAGACCCTGACCGCCCGATAGATCGACCGACCGATCCGCCCGCTTTTCGTAGAGGGC
>JBCCMR010000234.1:0-5380 GCA_039026255.1 Pseudomonadota bacterium | reverse complement strand
ATGCGGGTCATCGGGTCGCCGAAATACCTATACGAATACGGGGTGCCGCGGCGGCTGGAGGAACTGGCCCATCACAAGCTTCTGCATTTCTCTAACCAGTCTTCCGGCAACGCCTGGAAGATCACCTCGCCCACCGGGGAAAAGCGTCTGATTCGCGGCGGCGGAAGCCTGACGGTGAACGACGGCCAGTCGCTTTTGCAAGCGGCCGAAGCGGGGCTTGGCATCGCATATCTTCCTAGCTTTCTCTATCACGAGGCGCTGGAAGATGACCGGTTGAAGATCGTTCTGCCCGATCTCCCGGTCGAAACTTTGGGTATCCACGTGGTCTACCCGCCAGGGCTCTACACCCAGCCGAAATTGCGAGCTTTCATTGACTTTCTGGCGGAGCATTTCCGCGGCAAAGGCCCCGAAACCTGGTAGTTTACTAGGCCCCCGCGACCCCGCGACTCAACGCAAGAAAACCGCCACAACCCGGCGGTTTTTTTGCCGTCCTTCCGGGGTTGCGTTGCTGGTGCGCGGAGCCAAGAAGCCGACTCCGTGCGCGGTGACGCGGGACGCGGTGATGCTATGGTCGTCAATCAGCCGCTGGCGCACCGCTTGCGCCCGCGCTTGCGACAGTTTCAAGTTGCCGTCGAGGCTGCCATCCATGTCTGAGTGTCCGACCAACAACACCTCTAAGTCTTCGTCTTCAAGAAGCCGGGCTGCCAGCGCTTTGATCACGCTGCCGGGGTCGTCGGTCAATTGTGCGCTGCCGCTGGCAAAAGCCAAACCTTCAAGCACGATAGACACGGGCGATGTGTTTTTATCGTCCTCTGGTGCTGGTACTGGTGCCGGTGTGGCGGCGGTCGGCTCTGCCAAGGGGCTTGGGGCAGCGGGCGTCTGGGCAGAATATTCGGTCATCTGCAGAAATAGGTTTTCAGGCGACCGGGACATCAGAAAGCTGGCAAAGCCCGGTTGGGCTGACACCGCTTGGCGCGCCGCTAAATACCTATAATTTCGTAGGTCGACCCGCATGGCCGGCGGCGCCACTACCTCGAGCCCGAAACGAAAGTCAAAGCCTCCGCAAGCCCGGGCCCGGCACTGGTAAATCAATTCGTATCCACGCCCTGCCATTTGTTCGAGGATAAGCCCTTCCACCGCATCAAGGGTCTGTTCACCTCCCAACGTCCAGACCGTGCGCCGTACCTGGCCGGGTGTCTCTGTCCAGGTCATGGCGCCATCGGCAAAGGCGCCTGTGGCGATGCGGGTGGGTAGACTTGGTTCTGCCCTGCTGAAGGTTTCCCGCGCCCCAAGCGGAAGTTGAAGTACAAACTCGGCCCGCGCCGGGTCGCCCGTCACCAGTGCCGCCGCCAAACAAAGCGCTGTGCCGCGTTTCATCAGCGGGCCTGGGCGTGGTATTCAACGTTGGGCTCCATGGCCGTGGCAGAGGAAAACCGGTTGGACATATTGAAAAACCCCGCCACGGCAGCGATGTCCCAGATGTCTTTGTCTGTCCAGCCTGCGTTCCGCAGGGTCTGGCGGTCGGGTTCTTCGATGCGGTGGCTTTCTTCGGTCATGCGGGCGGCAAAATCGAGCATTGCGCGCGCCTTCGGGTCAAGCTTGGCGGTGCGATAGTTCATCACCAGGTGCTCCCCTAGGGTCGGATCGCCTGACAACTGCCGCACCGCTGCGCCATGGGCCACCAGGCAGTAAAAGCAACGGTTGATGGACGACACGACAACGGCGATCATCTCACGTTCGAGCTTGGTCAGACCGCTCGGCCCCAGCATCAGGTCGTTATACATTCCGGTGAAAGCGTTCAGTTTGTCCACGTCGTGGGCGTATGCGGCCAGTACGTTGGGCACAAACCCCAGCTTTTCCACGCAGATGTCGAAGTAACGCTGGGTCTCATCGGGAAGCGGCGCCTGCGTGGTCAGTTTGAGCGCGGTCGGGTGGTCGGTCATCGGTGGCCTTGGGTCAGGTTTTGGCATCCCGCACACGATAATGGTAGGCGGTCGTCACGTCCAACCCCAGCTTGCGCCAAACTCCCTGCGCGGCGGTGTTCGTTTGCAACGTAAGCGCCCCGATATGAGTGGCCCCTTGGTCCGCCGCCCACCAGGCGGCGGCCTCGACCATCCGTTCTGCGACCCCTTGGCGGCGCGCGTCTGCCTGGACTTCCACGGCATGGACCATGGACACCGGCCCATGCACCGCCGCAAAAAGCGCACCCCGGGCGCGGTCCCCCAGGCGGCCTAAGATGCAGGTTTTTGGCCCCGCGGCCCGGGTCATGACGGCGCGCCGGGCCGGGCCGATGCCGCCGGCGTCCCAGACCTCGTTCATGATGGCCAGGGGCGCCGTGGTAAAAATCGCCCTGAGCGACCGCGTGTAGCCTGCCGCGACCCGCTCCACGGGGGCAAGCCACACGTCCACCGGGTCATGCAACCGGTAGCCGCGGGTAGCCAGCGCCCGGTCCAGGGCGCCTTGATCTCCGCGGACCATGGCCAAGTGCGGCTGGCCAAGGGCGTCCTGCGTGGTTTCCATCACGTCGATATCCGCATCTTCGCGACTCGTAGAGGCCGCCGATACCCGCTGACCGCCGCCCAGCCCTTCGCGCACCCGCCAGTCGCCTGCCGCGACCGTCCGGGCGCCGGGCCATGTGGCGTCGACTGCGTCGAAGATCGCGGTCTCGGGCAGGGTTGCGCTCATGGATCTAGCCCGAATGCCTGGCGCAGGGCTTTCGCCGCGCGGGCCACCTCATCTGCGTCTTCGCCCCGGACCACTAACTGCGCCGCCGGTCCGGTTTTGGCAAAAAACGGATAACTTCCTAGCGACAGGTCCGGGTAGGCTTCGGCCACCCGGGCCAGGGGTGCGGCGATTTCCCCTTCCGGAAGCCGGACGCTCACCGTTTCCGACGCCACCGGCGTGCCTCCCGCCAGGCGCGGCAAAAGACCCGTGAGCATCGCTTCAAAAATCATTGGCACCCCGGCCATCACGTGCACGTTTTCCACGGAAAACCCGGGCGCGCCGCTTACGGGATTTTCGATCAACACCGCGCCCTCGGGCACTCGCGCCATGCGCAACCGCGCTTCATTAAGGTCCGCGCGTCCGTTTTTGTAGGTGCGCGCCAGGGCCTCAAGCGCGTCTTCGCGCACCGCTACTGGGCGCCCAAAGGCCGCGCCCACCGCGTCGGCGGTGATATCGTCGTGGGTCGGGCCGATGCCGCCGCTGGTGAAAACCTGGTCTACCTGTGCACGCAGGTCGTTCACTGCGGCGCCAATCGCGCCCATGTCGTCGGACACTACACGGGCCTCGACCAGCCGAAAGCCTGCGTCCCCCAGGCGCCCGGCCAAGTGGTGCATATTGATGTCGCGGGTGCGCCCGCTCAAGATCTCATCCCCGATCACAACCATTGCGGCGGTGGGGTTCTGGGGGCCAGGGGCGCTGGGGACCTGTGACATGTGCTTGCCTCGTGGTTTTGTCGGGTCTACCAACCGCCCATGCGCTTCACCACCCCCCTGATCCCGGCGACGCTTTTGCGCCGCTACAAACGTTTCCTTGCTGATATCCGTCTCGACGACGGGACAGAGGTCACCGCCCACTGCGCCAACCCTGGCGCCATGGTGGGCGTGCGCGACGAAGGCGCCCGCATCTGGGTGGAACCGAACGACGACCCAAAACGCAAGCTGCGTTATTCCTGGAAGTTGATCGAGCTGCCCGGAGGACACATGGCTGGGATCGATACCTCTGTGCCAAACCGCGTCGTCAAAGAAGCCCTTCAAGCGCATCGGGTGGTAGAGCTTTTGCCCTACGATACCGTCACCCCGGAACAGAAATACGGCCGCAATTCTCGCATTGACTTCCTTTTGCGCACCGAAGGCGCGCCCGACACTTATGTGGAGGTAAAAAATGTTCACATGCGGCGCACCGACGACTGGGCAGAGTTTCCCGACAGCATCACCGCCCGCGGCGCAAAACACCTGGGGGAGCTGTCTGCTATGGTCGCCGCCGGGCACCGGGCGGTGATGCTTTATCTCGTACAGCGCACCGACTGCGCGCGCCTACGGATTGCCCCGGACATGGACGCAGCCTACGCGCGCGCCTTCGACGCGGCAGTGGCTGCAGGGGTTGAAATGCTCTGCTACGATACGGACATCACCCGAGACGGTATCCATTTGCGGCGCGCGCTACCGGTTGCAACTGATCTGCCGACCCTGGAAAAAACCCGTTGAACCGCTTAGAACGCGTCATCACCGATGAAAGAGGCGCCCCGTGGACGACAACCGCAAGCCCCGCCTAAACCGGGACGGCATCACTATCCATACCGCCGACGAATTCGACGGCATGCGACAGGCTGGGCGCCTGGCGGCGGAAGTGCTCGACATGATTGGCCCCCATGTGAAGCCGGGGGTTAAACTGATCGAACTCGACACGCTGTGCCACGACTTCATGGTGGACCGGGGCGCGCGCCCGGCGACGCTGGGGTATAAGGGCTATCCGAAATCGTCGTGCATATCGGTCAACCACGTGGTCTGCCACGGCATTCCCGGCACGAAGATCCCGTCGTGGAAGAATGACACCCATAGGCGGCGCGACGACACGCTCTACGATGGCGATATCCTCAACATTGACGTCACCTGCATCCTTGATGGCTGGTTCGGAGACAACAGCCGCATGTATGTCGCTGGGAGCGCGAAGCCCTACGCGGAAAGGCTAATCCAGGTGACACACGACGCGCTGATGGAGGGGATCGCGCAGGTTAAACCGGGCAATACGTTCGGCGACATCGGCGCCGCCATTCAGCGTTTTGCCGAGGCGAACCGCTGTTCTGTTGTGCGCGATTTCTGTGGGCACGGACTTGGGCGGGTGTTCCATGCGCCGCCCAACGTGTTGCACTATGGCCGCTGGGGCACTGGACCGATCCTCGAAGAGGGCATGTTTTTCACCATAGAGCCGATGATAAACTTGGGTCGACCAGAAACGCGGGTCCTGGCCGACGACTGGACCGCAATCACCCGCGATAAGCACCTTTCAGCGCAGTTTGAACATTCCGTAGCGGTGACCGCTGAGGGCTGTGAAATCTTCACGCTCTCCCCGGCGGATGCTTTTTTCCCAAGCTTTGACTAAGCTGCGCTAACCTTCGGTTAACCCTAAGGTCCCACCCTTGGCCCATGAGTCGCAAAAACCGCCATTTCGCTGAAGCCCCCCTGCCGGGCTTTTTGATGGACCGCCGGACTGCGCCCCACGCCTCAACGCTGCCACAGGATCCTCTTTCGGATGCGGAGCTGCGCAAAAACCACCGCCAACGCCTGCGCCAACGGTTCATGCGCGCCGGGTCCGAGGCGCTGCACGACTACGAGCTTCTGGAACTTGTGCTTTTTCGCGCGATCCCGCGGCGGGACGT
>JBCCMR010000233.1:0-5392 GCA_039026255.1 Pseudomonadota bacterium | reverse complement strand
TGATATCTTGGTCAGCCACAGTCCGCCCAAAGGCCACTGCGACCGGACCTCTGCGGGTCAAAGCGTTGGCTCTGAAGCGGTGGCCCAGGCGGTCGCGCGGCTTGCGCCTGCGCTTTGCCTGTGCGGACATCTCCACGACAGTTGGGGCCAGACCAGCCAAATCGGGCCGACCCGCATCCACAACCTAGGCCCGGGCGTGACATGGTTCGACGTCCCCGCCCGCGAAAGCGCCACGCTATGACCGGAACACCCGGAAAACTCGAACGCGCCTTTATACCTGTGCGCATTGCGGTGTTGACCACATCCGACACCCGCGATTTGGCTGATGATAGGTCGGGCCAGGTGCTGGCAGACCGGCTGACCGGTGATGGCCATGTGCTGGTGGACCGACGGCTCCTGCCTGACGACCGGGCTGCCATCGCCGACCAGTTGCGCGCCTGGTGCGCCGACCCGGGCATCGATGCGGTGATCAGCACCGGGGGAACGGGGCTTACCGGGCGAGACGTCACGGTCGAGGCCCACCGGGACGTCTACGAGAAGGAAATCGACGCCTTCGCCACTTATTTCGCAATGATATCGGCCGAAAAGATCGGCACTTCGGCCATCCAGTCGCGGGCCTGCGCCGGGGTGGCGCGAGGCACTTACCTCTTTGCGCTGCCCGGATCGCCGGGCGCGTGCAAAGACGGCTGGGATGGCATTTTGCGCTACCAGCTAGACTACCGGCACAAGCCTTGCAACTTCGTCGAGATCATGCCTCGCCTGGAAGAGGGGATGCGCCGGGCGAAATCCTAACGCCTGCGCGGGGCTTAGGTTTCGGGCGGGTCGAGCCGGATAGCCCCCTGGCTGGCATTGCCCACATTGGCCGCATAGACCTTCAAGGCCCGGCTGACCCGGCGCTTGCGGGGCTTGACGGGCTTCCAAGGGGTGTCACGCGCTTCCATCTCGGCGCGGCGGGCGGCCAGTTCTTCGTCGGTGAGCCGCACGTTGATCGTTCGGTTGGGGATGTCGATGTCGATCATATCCCCCTCGTGGATCAGCGCGATGTTGCCGCCTTCCGCGGCTTCGGGGCTGACATGGCCGATGGAAAGCCCGCTTGTGCCCCCCGAAAAGCGCCCGTCGGTAATCAGCGCGCAGGCGGCGCCCAGCTTCATGCTTTTCAGGTAGCTCGTGGGGTAGAGCATTTCCTGCATGCCCGGGCCGCCCCGGGGGCCTTCGTACTGGATGACCACGACGTCGCCGGCGGCCACCTCTTTGCCTAGGATGCGGTTGACCGCCTCGTCCTGGCTTTCGCAGACGATGGCAGGGCCAGAGAATTGCAGGATCTTGTCGTCCACGCCCGCGGTTTTCACAACGCAGCCTTCCTGGGCGATGTTGCCGAAGAGCACGGCCAAGCCGCCGTCTTTGGAAAACGCGTGTTCGGCGGTGCGGATCACCCCGCTTTGCCGGTCGGTGTCGAGTTCTTTGTACCGGCGGTTCTGGCTGAACGCTTTGGTCGTGCGCACCCCGCCCGGTGCCGCGGAATAGAGTTCATGCACCGCCGGGTCGTTTGTCTGCGTCACATCCCATCGGGCGATGGCGTCGCGCAGGGTGGGCGTGTGCACCGTACCGACCGAGGTGTCGAGAAGCCCGGCCCGGTCCAATTCCCCCAGGATGCCGAAGATGCCGCCCGCCCGGTGCACGTCTTCCATGTGCACGTTGTGGATGGCCGGTGCGACTTTGCAGAGGCACGGAGTAGAACGCGATAGGCGGTCGATGTCCGTAATGGTGAAATCCACCTCCCCTTCGCGGGCCATGGCCAAGAGGTGCAGGATGGTGTTGGTGGAGCCGCCCATGGCGATGTCGAGCCGCATCGCGTTCTCGAAGGCCGCTTTGGTTGCGATTCCGCGGGCGGAAAACTCTGTTCGGCCCTCTTCGTAGTAGGCGCGCGTCAATTCGACGATGCGGCGCCCGGCGCGGCGGAAAAGCTGTTCGCGGTCGGCGTGGGTGGCAAGCGTAGAGCCGTTGCCAGGCTGTGCGAGGCCCAGGGCCTCGGCCAGGCAGTTCATGGAATTGGCCGTGAACATGCCCGAGCACGACCCGCAAGTCGGGCAGGCATTTTGTTCAAACTCGCGCACCTCTTCGTCGGTGCGTTCGGGGTTGGCGGCCTCGACCATAGCGTCCACTAGGTCCACGGCGCGCAGTTCTCCGTCCACATCGACCTTGCCTGCCTCCATCGGCCCGCCCGAGCAGAAGATCGCCGGAATATCGAGCCGCATCGCAGCCATCAGCATCCCCGGGGTGATCTTATCGCAGTTCGAAATGCACACCATCGCGTCGGCGCAGTGGGCGTTGACCATGTATTCCACGCTATCGGCGATAACTTCGCGGCTGGGTAGGGAATAGAGCATCCCGTCATGCCCCATGGCGATCCCGTCATCCACGGCGATGGTGTTGAATTCCTTTGCGACCCCGCCTGCGTTTTCGATTTCGCGCGCCACAAGCTGGCCCAGGGGCTGCAGGTGCACGTGCCCGGGCACAAATTGCGTGAACGAATTCACCACGGCGATGATGGGCTTGCCGAAGTCGCTGTCGGTCATGCCGGTGGCACGCCAAAGGCCCCGGGCGCCTGCCATGTTGCGGCCGTGGGTTGTGGTGCGAGAACGGTACGGGATCATGGGTAGGGGGTCCTGCCTGGCGATACGGTCCGAACCGTCTGCCCGAATCAGGCGGGAAAGTGAAGTGCCATCCCTGACGCATGGTCGCAGACGAAGGGCCGCAGGCGGTGGTTGTAGCCTTGTGCACGGCGGCTGGTATCCCTGGGCCAGATTATCGGGGCGACCTGGGCGCTTGGTTTCAATATGGGCTTACTGAAACGTCGACGCCCCTAGCCCGTTGACCCGAACCACCGGCGCCACCAGGATCGGACAGGACTGCCCACGCTATCGCCGGCCGCCGCGGCGCGGATGCGGCCCTGGTCGATGCGGTCTTCCATCCGGTCCATCAGCGGGTCGATTTTGCGCCGCTTGAACCGTTGCAGCAGTCGGAACACCCCCAAAAGCACCAACGCCAGCAGCGCGAAAATAATGATGTTGAGCCAGGGCACCCAGGTGACGTCGTCGGGGCCTTCGACTTCGCGGAGCGACACCGCGTTCGGGAAGATCGTCAAAAACTCGGACCGCCAGCCGTAGTGGGTGACCACCACCCAACGGGGCGCGTCGCGCGTGCTGACCAGGTCGAGAGCTTCTGCTTGCAGGTTTGCCGTGTCAAATTTGAAATAGGGCGGCCACCCAAAGCCCGTGTCCTCGTTGCGGTAGACCACCACGCGCCCGTTTTCGCGCACCGCGTTGATGATGCGGACGTCGCGGTTGATGCCTTCTGAAGTGCCGCTGTCGGCCTGGGCAAAGAATATCCGGTTCCAGCCAGAAAAGTCCATTCGGATGGGTTCGGCCCCGGTGATCCGTACCACATCGCGTTGCGGCAGCGTGTAGTGGAAAAACGCCACGACAATCAGCAGTAAAACCGCAAAGACGCCTGTTAGGAAAAGCCGCATGGTGTCACCGGTGCCCTATCACATGAAGTTTGTTACGTAGATCATGACCCCGATGAGCACAAAGGGGATTATATATACGCCCCAGATCAGACGGGCGCGCAGGCTGCTTTCATAGGCGTCGAGCCCCGCGCGTATGTAGGCTTCTCGGTCGCCCTCAATCTGCCCGGTATCGAATTCGATTTCCAACTTTTCCCGGCGCACGGACCGGGAATACCAGCTGAGGCACCAGTAAACGATGGTCATGGCCACCAGCATGATCAGCAAAAGTCTGGCCCAGGCGAACATAGACGTTCCTTTCCGGCCCTTTTGGCCGTGTCCTAGCGGTTGCGCCGCACGGCGCCCCAGGGGCCCACGCGCGCGACGATATCTTCTTCAGCTGGCTCTTCTGCCATGGGTGGTTCGTGCCCGAAAAGCGCTTCGCGCGCACCCGCTTTGTCCAGTATATATTCATTCGCCAGGTAGTTCGCCACATACTCCTTTTTGTCGTCGGGCCAGGTGCGATAGGCCGCGTAGAAGGCGTCTTTGTGGCAGATGAAAAGCTGGCGCACGTCCAGCGGCGAAAGCTCCGCCAGGAGCATGTTCACCAGGTCCCGATCCCCGTGATCGGCGGCGCGCAGGGAATAGAAATAGGCGTCGTGGGTCGCGTCGATGCTGGGCCAGGGGCCGCCCGCGGACACCCAGTTCAGCTGCCGCGCCAGCCCGTGGTAGGCTTCGGGCAGGGCGTCGGCGTGGCGCCGGGCCAGGCGGCGCAGGTGGCGCCGGTCCGCATCGCCCAGGGGGTCGCCCAATGCGGTGGCGGTGTCGGCCACGATGAAATCCATCTTCTGGCGCAGGATCGCTGCCACGTCGCGGCCCCGGGCGTCGACGATCGGCTCCGCCAGACCCATGGCGCTCAGGTAGGTGGCGACGTCCGTACGCATGGTGAAATCCATCACGTAATCCACGTCCCAGCCGGTCACATCCACGTCGCCCAGGGGCTGGCGGGATATGATCGCTGTCTCTGGGGTGTCGCGAAAGATATAGAGCCCGCCGAAATGGCGGGTCCAGAAATTGCCCTGCCTAAAGGTGTCGCGGGTCAGCGTCACCGGGTTGCGCGTAATGTCGCCCGTAACCTTCGCGGTTTCGATCATGCGCGCGATCAGAACGTCGTCCCACCAGGCATCCGGCTCAGCCATGAAGCGGTCAATCTGATCCGATAGCGCGCGGGCCTGTTCCACAGTCTGGCTGGTGGTGTCGGCTTCCACCACGATCTCGCGCAGGGCTAAAAGATCGCTCGCGTCGCGCATGCTAAAGACCGAGTTGACCAACTCGCCCGCCACCGCATCCCGGGCGGTGAGCACAAAAAGCTGGTCCTCGTTGGCCTCGATCCACCGGCGCAGGATCGACCGCGAGGTCGAGAAATGGGCGTCGATCAGCGGCGCGGTCTTCTGTTCGGTGGTCAGGATAATGAATTGCCGGTTGCACCCGCCCGGATTGAGGTAGAGCGGGTCGCCCAGCTCATCGCCCACCTCGGGCGAGAAACCGGAGATGTCGATATGAAAGTCGCTGAGCCCCGTGCGCTTGCCCGTCAGATGCTCCAGTGCACGGTTATACCGCTCCACCAACGCCGGTGAGCGCACCTCTATAAGGTTGCCGAACATCAGCCCGCGGCGAACAAGACGCATCATGTTAGCGGGGTCCTTTCATTGTTTTGTGATCATTTTTCTTTTCTATCACATCGGGGATGCATTGAAGACAAATACTTTGGAGGTGCATTTGTTTACGAAATTGGTGAATTAACAAGCTTAGAGCAGTTGCAGTATTTTGCATCCCCGATGTGATAGAAAAGAAAAATGATCACAAAACAATGAAAGGACCCCGCTA
>JBCCMR010000232.1:0-5415 GCA_039026255.1 Pseudomonadota bacterium | reverse complement strand
GCGATGTGTTAGCGGGCGCGGTAATTAATATAAAATCGCAAAGCCGTTTAGGTCAGCAAGTGAGTGCTTTTAGGCGTTATGGCCAACACAGCGCTCAAGACAGCCAATTCGGGCTATCTGACCCGGCGTTTGGTTGACGTAGCCCAGGATTGCATTGTGCGCATCCAGGACTGCGGCACGGACCGGTCGATTACCGCAACCGCGGCGATCAACGACGGCGAAGTAGTCGCCAGCCTGAGCGAGCGTGTTCTGGGCCGTGTGGTGGCCGAAGATGTGATCCGTCCCGGCTCTGACGAGGTGCTGGCCCACAAAGGCGAACTGGTGGACGAACGCACATCCGATGCGATCGAACTCGCTGGGGTGCCGTCGGTTCAAATCCGCTCGCCCCTCACTTGCGAGTCTGAGGACGGCATCTGCGCCATGTGCTACGGGCGTGACCTTGCCCGCGGGACCATGGTGAACCCGGGCGAAGCGGTAGGCATCATCGCCGCCCAATCCATCGGGGAGCCGGGTACCCAGCTGACCATGCGCACCTTCCACATCGGCGGGATTGCTCAGGGGGGGCAACAAAGCTTCATGGAAGCCTCTGCCGCGGGCACCATCACGCTGCGCAACGCCAACGTGCTGAAAAACCGCGATGGCGAAATCATCGTAATGAACCGGGCCACCGAATTGGTGCTGACCGACGAAAACGACGTGGAGCGTGCAAGCCACAAGCTGGGATACGGCTCAAAACTGATGGTGTCCGACGGGGCTAACGTGGCGCGGGGTGACAAGCTCTTTGAATGGGACCCCTACACACTGCCGATCATCGCCGATGCCGATGGGAAGACAAAGTTTGTGGACCTGACCAGCGGCATCTCGGTGCGTGATGAAACCGACGATGCCACGGGGATCAGTCAGAAGATCGTGACCGACTGGCGCGCGGCGCCCAAAGGCAACGACCTAAAGCCTGAGATCATTATCGAGGGTCCTGACGGGGAGCCGGTGCGCAACGACGCAGGCAATCCCATCACATATGCGATGTCCGTGGACGCGATCTTGTCTGTCGAAGACGGCCAAGAGGTGAAAGCGGGGGACGTGGTTGCGCGGATCCCGCGAGAAGGGGCAAAGACCAAGGATATCACCGGCGGTCTGCCGCGGGTGGCTGAGCTCTTCGAAGCCCGGCGTCCCAAAGACCACGCCATTATCGCCGAAGCCGACGGCTACGTGCGGTTCGGTCGCGACTATAAGAACAAGCGTCGCATAACAATCGAACCTGCTGATGATAGCCAGGAGCCGGTGGAATACATGGTGCCTAAGGGCAAACATATCCCGGTCCAGGAGGGCGACTTCATCCAAAAGGGTGAGTACATCATGGATGGCAACCCCGCCCCCCATGACATCCTCAACATTATGGGTGTGGAAGCGCTGGCCGACTACATGGTCGACGAGGTTCAGGACGTCTACCGGCTGCAGGGCGTGAAGATCAACGACAAGCACATCGAGGTGATTGTGCGCCAGATGCTGCAAAAGTGGGAGATCACCGAGTCTGGCGGCACAACGCTTTTGAAAGGTGAGCAGGTCGACAAGTCCGAGTTTGACGAGGTCAACGCAAAGGCTGTGTCCGAAGGGCGTGATCCGGCCAAGGGCGGCCCGATCCTTTTGGGGATCACCAAGGCGTCCCTTCAGACGCGTTCGTTTATCTCGGCGGCGTCTTTCCAGGAAACGACCCGTGTGTTGACCGAGGCGTCTGTACAGGGCAAGCGTGATAAGCTGATCGGTTTGAAGGAAAACGTTATCGTTGGTCGGCTTATTCCAGCAGGGACAGGCGGCGCGACCCATAAGATCAAGCGCATCGCCACCGACCGTGACACGAAAATCCTAGAGGAAAAGCAGGCCGAAGCCGCAGAAGCGGCGGCGCTCTTGGGTCCTGTGGACGGCGACGATCCCATGGCGCCTATGGGGTCCGGCGGTGGTTCGGACATCCTTGGCGACGACCAGATCGTCGAAGGTTTCGGCCCGAACGACTGATCGCAGCCGGTTGAAACATGTGAATGCCCAGGCGGCGACCGCCTGGGCATTTCTTTTGTCTAATCTACCGGGCTTTGAGCCGGAGCGGCCTAGGGATGTGAGTATTTGGACAGAGAAGAAAGGGGCGGGTGCTCCCGGCTGGCCCGTTTGACACTTGACCAGGGTCGCGGGGCCGATGTCCTTCGGCGCACGGGTCAGGCGCCGCGCAGGCGGGCGGGCAAAAGCTCGACTGCGCTGGATTTAAGCGCTGGGCGGGCCTGGGTATGGCCGGTCGTGTTGCGATGGCGTCGTCCAGGGTGCCACAGCCCGATCCCGGTCCAGGTTTAAGCGTCGTAGGGCAGTGTTGCTTGCATGGCCGGGCGCAACGCAAACGCGGTCTCCCACGTGGCCAGCGTCGGGTAATCGGCGCGCCAGTTGCGGTCGCCGTGGCGGAAGTCCAGGTAGGCCAGCGCGCAGCCCACGGCGATTTGCGCCATGTCGAGGGGGCCGTTGAGGTGGCTCATCCACTGGCGTTCTATTGCCGCAAGGCAGCGGGTGACTTTCGCCCACTGCGCATCGACCCAAGCGGGGTAGCGAATGTCTTCGGGTCGTGTGCGCGCCTCGTAGACCATCAGGACGGCGGCCTCCATCATACCGTCAGCGGTGGCTTCGAGGGTCAAAGTTTCCCAAAGTCGCGCCTCGGGATAAAGCGCGCCGCCGGCCCGTGTGTTTAGGTAGCGGGTGATCACCCGGCTGTCGTAAAGCGCAGGTCCGTCGTCCCTTTCAAGCGTTGGGATTTTGCCCAGGGGATTTTGCGCCGTGGGCATGTTGTCCGGCGCCAGCGGGTGGCCCCCGCGCAGGGCAAATTCCGCCTCTTGCCCTGTTTCTAATAGGCAGACGCGGCATTTGCGGGCAAATGGGGAAGCGGGGGCGGAATGGAGCCGGAGGGTCATAGGTGGTCTTCTCGGGTCAGGGGTGGGTCACATTGGGGTCGCAGGGGCCCTTGGGCAGGCCGAGGACTTGCTCAAGCGCTAGACCCACCTGGAGGAGACGGGCCTCCCCCTTTGGGGGACCGATAAGTTGGATACCCATGGGCATGCCGTCGTCGGTAAAGCCCGCGGGCAGCGAGAGTGCGGGGAGGGCGGTTGTCGTGGCCAGGAAGGAGAACCGCAGCCAATCTACGTAATCCGCCGTGGGTTGGCCATCAACCTCCATTGGGTATTCTTCTTCCACAGGTCCAGGGGCGATGCCCACAACCGGGACCGCAAGCACGTCGTAAGCATCGAGGAAGACACGCATCCGTTGGTAAAGATCGCTCCGCGCCCGGTGCGCCAGGTAAATGTCCTGCGTGGTTTGGTCGGTGCCCTGGGCAATGTTGTCCTTGAGCGTTTTTTTGAAGAACTTTTTTACCTCGGGTGGGGCAAAGTCGTTGACCGTGCCGTAGTGGGTGGCGCGCAGCGAGATGTAGGTCCGGTAAAGATCTGGAAGGTCGGGGCACGCGGCCTCTACGGCAATCCCCGCGTCGGCGGCGGCATCCATCGCCCCGCGCAAAACCGCGCGCACAGCTGGTTCTACCGGTGCAAAGGCATTTTGGTCTTCGGCGTAGGCGATACGGATCGGGCCTGGGTCCTGTAGAATTGCTGCCGCGTAGGGGGTGTTGGGCGGGTCAAAGGTCAACGGTTCCCGAGGGTCAAACCCTGTCATGGCGTCGAGGAATAGCGCCAGGTCTTGGACATCGCGGGCCATCGGCCCGTTGATCCCTTCGTTCAAAAAACCCGCAGGCCCAGGGCCGCCTCCGCAAAGGCCGGGCGTTGGGCGCAGACCGCACACGTTGTTGAAAGCCGCGGGTGTGCGCAGAGACCCCGCGAGGTCAGACCCCTGGGAAAGCCAGAACTCCCCGGCGGCCAGCGACACCGCTGCACCGCCCGAACTGCCGCCGGCGTTTCGGGACGTGTCATAGGGGTTGCGGGTCATGCCAAAGACTGCGTTGAAGGTGTTGCCGCCTGCGCCAAACTCCGGCGTGTTGGTTTTGCCGCAGACCAGGGCGCCGCGCGCCTCAAGCCGGTCGACCAGGGGATCGGTTTCCTGGGCGACGAAGTCGCGCATGGCCCAGGTTCCCATTGTCAGCTTTACCCCTTCCACGGCGTTTAGGTCTTTGATGCCAACCGGGAGTCCTGCCAGCACCCGGGGGTCATCCCCGGGCAGCCTGGCTGCCGCGGCGGCGCGGTCCCGGGCGCGGCTAAAGCAAGGCGTGGGTGTGGCGTTCACTGCCGGTTCCACCTGGGCTGCGCGGGTTTCTGCGGCGTCGATCAGGTCCGCGGGGGCAATTTCCTTGGCGCGAAGAAGCTTGACAATATCGCGCGCCGGGCGGGCGCAGAGGTCGGGTCCGGTATAGGGGGGCAAGGGCGGCTCCTGCGGTGGTCTTTGCCTTTACGATAGGCAGCCGCCGGGCCAATGGCAATGAAGCGCCGGGGCGCGGGCGGGGGCTGGCCGTGGTCCCGGCCCCAGCCTCGGATGCAAACCCGGATGCGTAAAAAAAAGGCCGCTGCCGACCCCCAGCAGCGGCTCTTTCGAGCCTGGACCGACCCGGCGGCCCGGGCGCCGATCAGTTGTTGGCGTAGTATTCCACCACCAGGTTGGGCTCCATCATCACCGGGTAGGGCACGTCGACCAACCCCGGGGTGCGCGTGAACTCGGCAGTCTTTTTCTGGGCATCCACCTGCACGTATTCGCAGAAGTCCCGCTCTTGGCTGGCGAGCGCTTCGAGCACCAGCGCCATATCCTTGGACCGGTCGCGGACTTCGATTACGTCACCCTCTTTCACCCGGTAGGACGGGATGTTGACCTTTTTGCCGTTCACCTTGACGTGGCCGTGGTTCACAAACTGGCGGGCGGCGAAGATGGTGGGGACAAACTTGGCCCGGTAGACCACAGCGTCTAGACGGCGTTCCAGCAGGCCAATCAGGTTTTCGCCTGTGTCGCCTTTAACGCGCGACGCCTCGGCGTAGGTGCGCTTGAACTGCTTTTCGGTCAGGTCGCCATAGTAGCCCTTGAGCTTCTGCTTTGCGCGCAGCTGGATGCCGAAGTCGCTAAGTTTTGCTTTGCGGCGCTGGCCATGGACGCCGGGACCGTATTCGCGGCGGTTCACCGGTGATTTGGGGCGGCCCCAAATGTTTTCGCCCATGCGGCGGTCGATTTTGTACTTGGCAGACGTGCGTTTGGTCACGGCTGATCTCCTTCGTTTGGGGCGTCCGTTACCGTGGTCGGCGGCGGACGCGTGAAGGGCGTTGTCCTTTCCCAAACCCGGCCGTAGCCATCGCATGGCGACAGGCATCCCCTTGCGGGGGCCGCCAACACCAAAGAAATTGCCTTCTGCGCCGCGCAGGTTGTTCTGTCAAGCGCGGCGAGCGCGGTCCCACGCTT
>JBCCMR010000231.1:0-5472 GCA_039026255.1 Pseudomonadota bacterium | reverse complement strand
GATCAATTGCCAAAATATTGATCTGGCTGGGATTTGTCATCTCGACCTGTCGCACGCCCACGGGCAGTTCCCCGTAGGCTGAAAGCTCGGGCGCGTCTGGTAGCTGCGCGTCGATCCGGTTTTCTGCCACGGCTGGGGTCGCCAGCAGGGCAAGCGATAATATGAGGTGCGGGCGCATGGGCGTCTCCTGATTGGTGTGCCAGAGAGCCTAAGGCGCAAGCGGCATCTGTCCACCCCTTCTACCGAGGACCGGGATCCTGACCGCGCTGTCAGTCGTTTTCCACCGGAAGGCCCGCGTCAGCCTTGATTTGGCTCATTACAATTTGTGTTCGGACCCGGGCCACGGACCCATGGGGCAAAAAAACTTCATGCACCAGATGGTTAAGATCGGCGAGCGATGGGCACCAAACACGCGCCAGGTAATCGGCGTCGCCGGTCAGAGTCCAAAGGCTGGTCACCTCGGGCCGACGCTCCGCTAGAGCCTGAAACTGGCGTGCATGCTCGGGCGTGTGGTCGGCCATGGAAACTTGCACAAAAGCTTGCACCGCGAGCCCGAGTTGATCCGCAGACAATCGCGCGCCATAGCCAGCGATGTAGCCTTCCGCCTCAAGCCGTGCTTTGCGGCGGCTTATCTGGCTTGCCGAAAGGTGAAGCGTCGAAGACAGCTCTTGCGCGGTAGCTGTGGCATTATACTGGAGCGCACGCAGAAGCGCCCGGTCAGTCTTATCGAGCATCTTTTTCCCAATTGCCGCGTCTAAGGCGCAGGATGGACCGGCGGGCCGCGCGCTGTCCAGCGCAGAGACGTTTTGCAAATCTGGAGTTTTCGCCCTCAGCGTCGTTTGACCTGGGCCCATATATATGATTCTGTACTCTCAAGGGTCGTGTACAGGCCCAGAGCAGTTTTCCAATCCCGACGCATTGTGTTCAGCGGCATGTTAACCAACATGAAGCGTTTTGCTGTCACATTTGGCGTAACAGGAGGATAGCCATGGACGGAACCCGCCCCTTAGGCACCCAATTTGCGCAGCAGACCACATCACCCCTGGTGGGTATGCAGATCATCACCGCCACGGGTGAAATATTTAATCACGTGGACAACAACGACCCTATGTGGTCGGGAGAAGGCGATCGCGAGGTGCGCTTTCCTGTAACGTTCGCCGCCCCCTTCCAGAAACCACCGCATATTACCGTGGGGCTGTCGGGTATCGACTCGAGCAGGGCACAGAACTTGCGGTTCAACCTTTCGGCCGAGGAGATCACGCGCGACGGTTTCGTGCTGTCATTTGTGACATGGGATGACACAAAGATCGCCCGCGCTTGCGCCACGTGGTCGGCCATCGGGTCCGCCGTTCCGGTAAGTGCCCTGCGCCGCGGCGGGTAGTCGGGTCTTCGAAATCGTCGGCAGATGTGGCGGTGCGCAAAAAGGCGAAAGGGGCGGCCCCGGGAGAGCCACCCCAATCTAGGTAAATGTTTTCGTTCTGAAATCCAACGACACCGCGTCGTTAAAATTAAGTTAACGCAGGGTCGCCCGGATTGCGCGTGAATAGATCGTCAATTCCGGCGGGAAGTCGTGATTTTACTGCGAAAACGTTGAAACGGCCCCGCGCTCGTGGGTGCCGCGACGAACAGTGAGTGGCGAGCTGAGAGGGGTCTGGCGTGCCGCGCTTGGCTGATTCCGTACCCCAAAACGCGCAAACTCTGCTGGCGGCACAGTCTTTTCGGCTGCCAACTTTAAAGCTGTTCCGTATACGCCGATCCCAATCACCCTCACACGCGGCCAGACGTCGTCCAAAACGGCCCGGGGCGGCCTTGGCCGCGCTTTGGCTTAGTCGCGCGCGCGGACGGCGCATCGCCGCTGGCTACGGGGCGGGGCGGATACGGGCTTCGGTGTCAGGATCGAAAAAGTACACCTCACCCGGGTCAACGGTCACTGTCACGGGTGTGTCGTCGACCATCTTGGCGGTTCCCTTCTGTTCAGCGATGATCCGCTCGCCCGTAGGTGTCGCCAGATAAGCGTAAGCCACGCCTCCCAAAAGCTCCGTCAGGTCGACGGCCAGGGGCGACGCATCCGCGGGCGCGATGGCCAGGTGCTGGGGCCGAATGCCAACCGTGATTGGCCCTTCGGTGGCCCCGGCCGGTGCAGCCACACGCGCGCCATCCAAAGCGGGGATGCGCACTTCGCTGCCAATTACCTCTCCGGCCATGAAATTCATCGACGGGGATCCGATAAAACCCGCCACAAACCGGTTGTCCGGGTCGGTATAAAGGTCCATCGGCGCACCCACTTGTTCGATGTAGCCTGCCCGCAGGACGACGATTTTGTCTGCCAACGTCATCGCTTCCACCTGGTCGTGGGTCACATAGATCATCGTCGCGCCGATTTCATCGTGGAGCCGGGCAATCTCCACCCGCATATCCACCCGCAATTCCGCGTCGAGATTCGAAAGCGGCTCATCGAACAAAAACACCTCCGGCCCCCGCACAATTGCGCGCCCGATGGCCACCCGCTGGCGCTGTCCGCCCGACAGCGCCGCGGGCTTGCGGTTCAGGTAGTCGCCGAGCTTTAGGATATCGGCAGCGCGCGCCACTTTTTGGTCGATCTGAGCCTTGGGCACCCCATTCATCTTGAGCCCGAAGCCCATGTTCTGCTCCACCGTCATATGGGGGTAGAGCGCGTAGGTCTGAAACACCATCGCAACGCCCCGGTCGGCGGGGTCGGCATGGGTGACGTCCCGGGCGCCGATGGCAATCTGGCCCGACGTGGTTTCCTCAAGCCCGGCGACCATGCGCAAAAGCGTGGACTTCCCGCACCCCGAGGGCCCCACGAAAACGCAGAACTCGCCGTCTTTGATGGTCAGGTCTACCCCGTGGATGACCTCTGTTCGGCCGTATTTCTTGATGACGTTTTGCAGCGTGACACCGGTCATGGGGGCGCCTTTCGGTGGATCGTTTTGTCAGGTGGGAAAGTGCCAGTCGACGGCCGCCGCCCCGATGCGCCCGGCTGTTCCCGTGAGCGTGGTTTTCAGGGCGGCAAGCGTGTCCAGGCTGTGGCGTTCTGTGGTGGAGGTGACCGACACCGCGCCGATCACTCGGGCGCCTGCCAGGATCGGCGCGGCGATGCAGATGATGCCGGGTTCGTGCTCCTGGCGGTCATAGGCCACGCCATCCCGGGCGACGGCCCGCAGTTCCGCGCGCAGCGCCTCGGCTGTGGTCAGCGTCGCCGGCGTGTGGGCAAAGAACGCCTGGTGCGCAAGTGCGCGGTCACGATCAGCGTCCGTCATGTGGGCCATGATGGCCTTGCCTACACCCGTGCAATAGCCCGGCCCGATTTTGCCCGCAGACGAAAACATCTCTACCGGGTCGCGGGCGCGGCGTTTGTCCACGTAAAGCACCTGGCCCGCGTCCATCTGCGCCAGGTGTACGGTTTCACCCACCTGGGCCGCCAGATCATCGAGAAACGGGCGCGCCAAAGGGGCAAGAGAAGCCTGGCGCCAGGCCGCATGGGCAAGGCGCACCAGGCGCAAGCCCGGGCCATAGCTTCCGGTCTCGGCGTCCTGGGCTAACATGCGCTGGGAGGTGAGCGTGCGCAAAAGCCGGTAGAGCGTGGCTTTGGGTTGGTCCGACCGGGCGAGGATCTCGGAAAAACGCAACGGCCGACCGGCATCCGCTACCAGGTCCAGCACGTCAAGCGCTTTGCCGACCGTCCCGTCGCTGCGCACCGGCTTGTTCACGGTGCTTTGCCTCTTACATGGCCAACGTTTTTGCCCATGGTCGCTCGGGTCCTCCCATCCCTTGCGCCGCCGGTGCGATCGCGCTGGAGTTGGCGCGCCCGGTCGGGGTGTTGACAAGGCTAGGCGCCCCCGGCACTGTTTTCAACAGGCAAAACTTGGTTCCATTATTTGGAACCGCACGGGAGGAAATATGCTGAAATCAACACGCGTCCTTTTGGGCGGCTTGGCGGCGTCCGCGCTTTTGGCCACGTCGGCGCTGGCATCCGAACTGGTCATCAACTTTGACGATCTGAACCCCGGTCCGAAAAAAGGTTTCGAGGATGCGGTGGCTCTCTTCAAGCAAGAGAACCCCGACATCAACGTCACCGTCAACATCAACGACCGCGAGGCGCACAAAACCGCCATTCGTAACTTTCTGACCGCCGACGCCCCCGATGTGACGTCCTGGTACCCGGGCAACCGGATGGCGCCTTTTGTGGACGCAGGGCTCTTTATGGCGGTCGATGACGTCTGGGAAGAAAACGGCTTTAACGAAGACCTGGCGGCGATTGCGCCGACTATGTCCCGCGACGGCAAAAAATGGGGTGTGCCTTACAGCTACTACCAATGGGGCATCTACTACCGCAAAGACATCTTCGACATTCTCGAGCTTGAAGAGCCCACCACCTGGGACGAGCTTCTGGCCGCCTGCGCCAAGATGAAGGAAAACGGCGTCACGCCTTTCACCATCGGGACCAAGTTCCTTTGGACCGCGGCAGGGGTCTTTGACTACATCAACCTGCGCACCAACGGATACGAGGTGCACAACGCGCTTACCGCCGGTGAGATTACCTACACCGACCCGCGCATCGTGCAGACTATGGAGAACTGGAAAGAGCTCATCGACGAGTGCGGCTTTGTGGACAACCACGCATCCATGTCTTGGCAGGACGCGCTGGCGCCCTTTTCCAACGGTGACGCGGCGATGTATGTGATGGGCAACTTTGCCGTGGACGGCATGAAGAACGCGGGGCTCACGGAAGAGCAGATTGACTATTTCCAGTTCCCGGAAATTACCGCGGGCCTGCCACGCGCCGAAGAGGCGCCAGCGGACGCCTTCTATATCCCTACGAATGCAAAGAACGTCGAAAATGCGAAGAAGTTTTTGGCCTTTGTTGCGCGGCCTGATGTGCAGACCCAATGGAACAAGACCATCGGTCAGTTGCCTATCAACGCCAAAGCCGAGGTGGGCGCTTCAAAGTTCCTGCAGGAAGGGTTCGCCACGGTCTCGACAGCCTCGGGCATCGCGCAGTTCTATGACCGCGACGCGCCGGCGGCTATGGCCAAGGCGGGGATGGAAGGCTTCCAGCGCTTCATGCTCGATCCGAGCACCAAAGATGAAGTACTCACTGAGCTCGATCGCGTTCAGGGCGAAGTCTACTAAGACGCCCACGCTTCGTTGGCCGGGCCTTGCTTAAGGGCCCGGCTGACCAGCCACCGCACAATGTCGGACCCGGCTCGTCACCGGAACTTTGTATCCTTCGTGCGTGGACCAATTGGGGAGGAAATCCATGGCTCTTGCAGACACCAGCTTTGCTGCGAACCAACGCATGGACCGATATCGTGCTGACACATCGACCATGATGATCGCCGGCATCGGCTTGGTCCTAACTGCCTTCCTCCTGTTTTTTTATGTCGATCCTGGCGTCGTCCAGGAATGGCTTGGCTATGATCAGCGCCGTGATGCGCGCGTTGCCGCATT
>JBCCMR010000230.1:0-5521 GCA_039026255.1 Pseudomonadota bacterium | reverse complement strand
GTGATCGTAGTCGACACGATATGCCGGCTCGATCCGGTGACGACTTCCGTCATTGCGTCAATATCTCCGGCACTCGCGCTTTCATCTGCCTGGAGACCGGTCAGAATAATGATCGCTGCGTTAATGGAAACACCGATGGACCCGATTACGCCAATGATGGCCACCACGCCAAAGGGGTACTGCATAACCGCCAGCGATAGCATAGAAAGCCCTGCGGCAAGAACGCAGACCACAAGCGTTACCAGGGCCAGGCGGAAGGAATTGAAAGTCAAAACGATGGTCGCAACAGTGAGCGTGACGATGATCCCCACGGACGCCAGAAGATTGCCAACGGTATTTGATCGCGCGTCGCTGTCGCCGCCCAGGCTAATGGCATAACCGGTTGGGACCTCAAAGCCCCGGGTTTCAAGCGCCGTTAGCACTTGCTGAAGTGCCTCTTCTGGCAGGACATCGGGCACCAGAAACGCTTGGATGACGTTTTCGCGTACGCCATCTACGCGGGTGATAACGCTTTGCGAAGGTTCAACCACTGGGGAGGCGATTTCCGACAATGGCACAGCCGGGTAGGCACCGGTGGCGGAAACGGCCGCTGCGCCAGGCAAAAGGATAGGCATATCGGCGATGGCTTCCATGTTCCCGCGCAGCCCATTGCCTAGGCGCACGCGCACTGGGAGTTGTTCGGTTCCCTCCACAAGGGAGCCGCCGGTGACCCCAACCAGGGCCGCGTCCAGTTGCGCCGCCACATCGGCGATATCGAGCCCCAAAAGACGCGCCTTATCCTCATCCACCTCAAAGCGCACTTGGGGTGCGCCGCCGTTCACACCGGCGCGGGCCTGGGTCACCAGGTCAAGGTCGGCCATGATCGCGCGAACTTCGTCGCCCAGCGCGCGAAGGGTAGTAATGTCCTGGCCGGAAATTTTGATTTCAACTGGCGCATCTACGGGCGGACCCTGCACCAGACCGCGGACAATCACCTGGGCTTGGGGAAAATCCCGGTCGAATTGATCTTGTAGAACACCTACCAGCCGCGCCGCGTCGCTGTCGGTTTCAGTGGTTACCATGCCCTGGGCAAAGCCAGGCTCTTGGCTGCGGCCACCAACGATGTTGTAGTAAAACGCCGGGCCGGACGCCCCCACAGTCCAATAGACGCTGCGTGTTGCGGCATCTTGGCGAATGATCGCGTCCATGGTGTTGGCCACGGTGGTTGTTTCAGCGATGGCGCTGCCCGCGGGCATTGTAACTTCGACGTAGAATTGGTTGCGCTCAACGCCCGGAAAGAACTGAGCGGTCAGTGTCGGAAAGGCCGCAAACCCGAGCACCGGAAGAATGAGCGACACGGCAATGGCGCGCATGGGATTGCGCACCGCAAGGCGGATTGACCCCTCAAAAGCGCGGCCTAGCCACCCGATACCGATCCCATTTGTTAACGCCCCGCGGCTTTCTGCGGACGGCAAAATCCACCCAGATAGCGCCGGTGTCACGGTCAGCGCGATCAGAAGCGACCAGAAAAGCATCAGAACAACAGCAATGGCGATGGAACCAACAAAGTCACCGGCCGGCCCTGGCAAAAGGATCATCGGTGTAAACGCCAGCGCGGTGGTAACCGTCGACGCAAATAATGGCGCCGCCAGGCGTTTGACCGCGTCGGATACGGCTTTCTCGCGCTCCATACCAGTTCGCAGACGCTTTCGGACCTCGTCCGCCATCACAATGGCGGCGTCCACCAATAGGCCAAGCGCCACAATCAGTCCGGTTACGGACATCTGGTGGATAGGCAAGCCGATAAAGTTCATGCTGGCAAGCGTGGCAAGCGTCACGACAGGCAAAACCGCGGCCACAATGAGCGCAGCGCGCGCGCCCAACGTTAAGAAAAGCACCGCCACCACAAGCCCAACACCGATGGCCATGTTGGCCCCGACTTGGGCTAGGCGGTCAAGAGTGTAGGTGCTTTGATCAAAAAGTAGGGTTTCTTCCATACCCAGAGGCACTTGATCGGCCCCTGCTGCCAGCTCTTGGCGCACAAACCCCATCCAGCGGTCAATCTGTTGGCCTTCCTGGGCAAGGGTCCCGATCAGAATGGCGGGTCTGCCGTTGGCGAAGGCAACTTCTTCCGCTGGGTTTTTGGGACCCCGTGAGACGGTTGCGATGTCCCCAAGCCGTACTGTGGCGCCGTTGACTGCTTCGCGCAGCACCACCTGACGCACCCGGTCAAGCGTTTCAATTTCCCCGCTGACTCCGATCGTCAGGTCCACGTCCCCCTGAAGCCGCCCCGCTTGAACCTTGCCGTCCGCCTCGGCTACGCGAGCGGAAATCTCTTGCGCAGTCAGCCCTAGCGCTGCGGCTTTGTCCGGGTCGACGCGAATGAGAACTTCCTCATCGGGAAGCCCGAAGTAGTCTACCGCCCGGGTGCCGGGGATGGAACGAAGACGGTCGCCCAACGCCTCTGCGTGGCGCGCCATCAGTTCGAGCGGCATATCCTGCTCGGTCGAGGTGATCGCCACGATCCCGGAATAGGCCGAAATGCCTTCAGCATTGAAATCCGGCGCCAGTACCCCTGGGGGGAAGTTGCGGCGGGCGTCTTCGACTGCGTCGCGGGCTTCGGCCCAAACTTGTTCGATCGTCGCATCGTCAAGGGTTTCGATCAGGTCTATTGACACAACCGATACACCAGTGCGCGATACCGATGCGATCTGGTCGATTTCGGCAATCTTGCGCAAGTCCTCTTCGATTTCCGCGGTCACCAAGGCCTCGACCCGCTGGGGGTCAGCGCCCGGAAACTGTGTCGTAACCGACGCAAAAAGGTTTGTAATTGTGGGGTCTTCCTGGCGACCAAGCGACAGAAAAGACGACAGACCGGCGGACACAAGGACCAGCACGATGAGCGCGACAAAGCGGGGTTGGCGGTAGGTGAGCGTTTCCATCGCGCGGTCCTTTCAGGTGGTGGGGGTCAGAGTGTTGGGCTGGTCGCGCTGCTGCTTGCGGCTTGCGGGCTTGGCGCTGGGGCCGGGGCAGCCGCATCAGGGACCGGGGTTGCCTCGACCGGGCGGGGGTCCACTGTCTGACCAATAGTTACCCGCTGGGGACCGGTCGCCAAAAGCTTGGTCCCCGCCGGGAAGGCGCCGCGTACAAAGACACGGTTCCCCTGGGTGTGCACAACCTGAACTGAAAGCGCCCGCACCACATTGTTTGCGTCCACTGACAAAAGCGTCCATTGACCGCGCAACCCCTCTTTCAGCGTTGTCACAGGCACCCAGAGACCGGCTTCCTCGATGCGGTCGCTCAGCACGAGGCGCGCGGTCTGGCCAAACGCTGTGGCAGCCCCGCCAGATATCGCAAAAATGGCTGTGCGTGTGCGGGTTACAGGGTCTACGTCCGGACGCAGAGTGATCAGAGTAGCTCCGTGGGATTCGCCACCTAGGTCCACGGTTACCTTCGCGAGGTCCGTTGCAGCAAAGTCTAGCGGCACGCCAACCCGCAAATGGGCAGCGCCGTCTTCCACCAGCTCTACCAGTCCTTGGCCCGGGGCCACGCTTTCGCCGCCGTCCACCAGCCGTTCGGTGATTTGGCCTGCGAAAGGGGCAAAGAGCTTCGATTTTTCTGCCTGGATCGTGTTTGTGTCGAGGGCTGCTTCAACCTCACCGATGCGCGAGCGCAGTTCGTCGGACCGGGCCAGCGCCTCGTCTAATGCAGCCTGGCTGGCAAACCCGCGATCGCTGAGTTCGGTCTGACGTTCCACGGTCTGGAGTGCGAACCGCAGCTGCGCCTCTAGGGCCGCTTGGCTGGCCAAAAGCCGCGCCCGCTCAGAATTTAGTAGGCGCGTGTCGAGCGTCGCAATGTGCTGACCCGCGGTAACATAGTCGCCTTCGTCGACGAGGATCGCGTTCAGGCGTCCGCTCAGCTCGAAGGACACTGCAACGGTGCGGCGCGGTTCGACCTGGCCAACAAAGCTGCGGCTGACCGCGTAGCCAGTTTCCAACTTCAGGGCTTGGGTCGTGACCGGCATAACCGGTGCGGGCTCTGGTGCCGGGGCTGCCTCCGCCCGGCGGGTAAGCTCGTCCGCCCCCATCTGAACCGCAAAGACAGCGCCGGCGATGACCGCAAGTGTGAGGATCAAATGGATGAGGCCGAGAGTTCCCCGGCGCAAGAGTGATGGGATTTTGCGGGCAGTATCAAAAAGGGCCATAGGTAACCTCGCCGATGTTAGACGGCCTAACTTTAAGTTAGGAGCTCTCACTTTGACAAGGGATACGTGATCTGAAAGAAATCGGATCATGAAGAATGCGGAAAAAATCAAATCAAGTGCTTTGCGGAAATCCGGCTACCACCACGGCGATTTGCGCGCGGGCCTAATCGAAGCCACGCGACAGTTGGTCGAGGAAAAGGGCCCGGACGGATTTTCTGTTACCGACGCCTGCCGTTTGGCGGGCGTGTCCACCGCCGCGCCCTATAAACACTTCAAAGATAAGTCGGAAATGATTGTTGCCATGGCCATGCAAGGGATGGAGCGGCACCGGGACATGATGCTGGCTTCCTTAGAAGGGATAGCCGTAGGGACGCCCGGTCGGATAACCGCCTTGGGCCGCCAGTACATAGACTTTGCGCTCAATGAGCCGGGCGTATTCCGACTGAATTTTGGGGGATTTACAGACTGCCTTGACGATCCCGCGCTTGTTGCTGCGGGGGAGGGGACGTTTGCTATAGTGCTGGGAGAGGTGGCCGCGTGCCTGGGCGAATCGCAGGTGACAGAAGAGGTCCGCCGCCGAGGCTTCATGCTTTGGGGGTTTGTACACGGGTTGAGTTTTCTGATGGCCGACCCAAAACACGTGCGCCTTGGCGGGGAATTCGATCTCGATCACATCCTTGACGATCTTGCGGTACGCATGCTGGCCAACTAAGCGTTTCCTACGATCCCGTTCGCTTAGCGGGCGCGCCGCCTTCGGCGGGTTCGGCCTTCTTCTGCCGGACCAGCATTGAACGCCACATCCGGGAGCGTGACCACAGTTTCCAAGATCGGAAAGCCGTCGGCGCTGTTAGGGATAGCGCTTGCATTGACGAAGTGTTCCTGAAAACGCGGTTCGATTGCGGTTTCCACCTTCTGGATATTGCGCACGATGCTTTCGATGTCGCGCCGCGCCTTCCGGTTTAAAAGTGCAATCCTGGCACCGGTGCCTGCGGCATTGCCGGCGCTGTTCACCCGGTCAAGCGGACAATCGGGGATCATACCCAGCACCATCGCGTGCTTGGCGGATATATGTGCCCCAAAGGCCCCGGCGAGTACGACGCGGTCCACGGTTTCTACGCCTAGCTTGTCCATCAAAAGCCGCGCGCCAGAATAAAGCGCTGCCTTGGCCATCTGGATGGCACGCACATCGGGGTTTGTAACGGCGATGCGCGGACCGCCTGTGGGCGACCCGTCCCACAGAAGGTAGGAATAGGTTCGCCCGTCTTGAAAACAGCGCAGCGTGCCCGTTTGCTGGGGAGATCCGATTAGACCGCCCTGGTCTAGCAGCCCGGCCATGCG
>JBCCMR010000229.1:0-5576 GCA_039026255.1 Pseudomonadota bacterium | reverse complement strand
CGGGTCCGGCGGCCATGACATCGCACTCCAGGGAGAACAGGGCGGAGCGAATGCTAGGGTGCCCTTAGGGCAGACCCCGGCACCGCGCTATGGGGTGATTACCTGATTTGGCGGCGCGGTGGGAAGTTTCCGAGCGCGCGGGGCGGCGGCGGTACTGTGCGGCGGAGGCGCGGGCGGCGGCAACGCGGGCGGCGGCAGCGCGGGCGACGGGGGCTCGGCGGACGGGGGCTCGGCGGGGCGCGGTGGAAAGCTTCTAGGCTCCTACCATGCGCTCCGGACCGGCCGTTGCGGCGGGCGCAATTGGCACCGCGAGCGACACCGCCACGCAGGTGCCGCCGCCCGGGCGCGTCGCAAGGTCAAGCGTTAATCCGTGGCGGGCGGCGATCTCGGCCACGATGCTCAGTCCAAGCCCCTGGCCATCGGCCAGCCGCTCCCCTTGGCGCAGCCGCCCGTGGCGGTCGAGAGCAGCCGCGCGCGCTTCGGGCGCAATGCCGATGCCAGTGTCGTGCACTTCGAGCCAGGGCACCCCGCCCCGGCGCCGCACCCCCAGAAGCACTGCCCCCGCGGGGGTATATTTGACCGCGTTCGACACCAGGTTTGTGGCCAGCCGCATCACATCAAGCGGCGGCAGCGCCACCTGGGCACCGCTCGGCACCACGCGCAGGGCGAGGCCCTTTTCAGCCGCCTCGGGGCCAAACATCTGCGCCACAGCGCCCAGCACCTCGCCCAGATCCGTGAGCTCGGGCCGGGGGGTGTCGCGCGACGCCTGCACGCCCGCCCTTCCATCCGCCACCGCCCTGCCCTGCGCCAGCGCCCGCCCGTCGGCTATCTCATCGGCGGCCATTTCATCGGCGGCTATCTCATCGGCGGGGTCTTCCAGTTGGGCCACCACAAGCGTTTCTAGGTAGCGAAACATATCCTCGATGCGCCCCTGGGCGGCAGCATCACCCGGCCCGGGGTTGTCGGCAAGCGCCCGGATATTGAGCCTGAGCGCCTGCAAAGGCTGGCGCAGGTCGTGGACCGTGTCGGCTATGTGGCGGTCGCGCGCGCGCGCTAGACGATGCGCAACGCGCACCTGATTTTCGAGCCCCTGGAGCCGCTGGTTCAGAGTTAGGTTCCGCTCTGCCGTGAAGAGCGACATCTCAAGGGCCTGGGCCCGCGCCCGGCGCAATTGGTTGATCCGGTCAAGGATCGCCAAACCCATCAGCGCAGCATCGGTCACAAAGACAATACGCATGCTGTCGAACTGCAACTCCTCGCTGATTTCGAGCCCTAGAATATGGCGCGACGACATGATCGCGGCCGAGATGACTGCACCGCTCCAGGCGATGAGGTAAAACCGCACCTCTCGGAAGCGGGTGCGCGCGGCCACGATGCCCGCGCCGGTGAAGGCAAGAACCGACACAAGCGACAGGGCCACAAGCGCCCGTTTGATTTCTTGCGTGTCGATAACAAGCGTCGAGGCCATCATCAGCACTGGCAGTGCGATCAACCCCAGCATCAGGCGGTCTAGCCAGGGGTGGTGGAGCGCTGTACCTAAAAATGCCCGGGCGAAATTGGCGCCTGACGCAATGATGCCCGCGCCCAGGACCACCGACGCAAACCCGTTGAAAAGCGGCGCATTGGGCCAGAGGTAGCGGAAGGTGTTGCCGTCATTGTGCATGATGAAAAGAAGCCCGAAGCACACGTAAAGCGCGTAGGCCCCGAAGACCCCGCGCCGGGTGGCCAAAAACGCAGCCGCTCCAATGATCACCAAAAGAAGCAGCATCCCGTAGTAGATAAAGTTCTTTGCGGTCTTGCGCACCACCAGGTCGGCAAAGCTCTCGGCGGTTCGAAAAGAGAAGTAGAGCTGAGACGACCCGCCCGAGGCGTAGCGCACAAAGACCTCGTGGGTTTCGCCTGGCGGGATATCCAGCGCGACCACAAGTTCGGGATAGGCAATGGTGCGGGCGGAAAACGGGCTGTCGGGCCGGTGGCTCAGCAAAAGCCGGGGCGGCGCCCCGGGGGGCACCTGCCAGACGTCGAGCACCTGGAGGAAATTTTCGCGGAAATGCAGCCGCCAGTCGCTTGGGCCGCCGGGGTCAGTGCCGTTTGTGACCGCCATACGCAGCCAGATGTGGTCGCGGGTGTAGCCTTCGTCGATGGAACGCCGCTCAAGACGCTTGAAAAGGCGCTCATCATATAACGCGCGCGCCTGGGCCAGGGTGAGCGCCTGCGTCGCATCGCGCAGCACGCCGACCCGCGCGGCCAAGCTGTCTTGACCCTCGGCCTGGGGCAGCAGAAAGGGCACGGTGCTGCGCGACGGCGAGGTGGGCAAGGCAGGCTCAGATGCGGGCACGATCCCCTGTGCCAGGGCACCCCCCGCAAGGAGGTAGACCAGCACAAAAAGTGCCCATAGTTTGTGCATCAACCGCCACCTGACCCGCTGCGCCCATGCCCGCCACCGTGCTTATCGCCGACGATCACGCAATGACTGCCTCTGGCATGGACCAGTTGCTGCGCCAGGGCAATGATTTTGAGGTTGTGGGCGTTGTAACCCGCGGGCTTGAAGCAATCGCTCAGGCGCGGCGTATGCGGCCTGATCTTCTGGTTGTGGACTATGCCATGCCCGATGCCACGGGTCTTGAGGTGGTTTTTGAGGTGTCGCGCTGGTCGCCGGGGACGCGCACAGCCATTGTTACCGGCACCCCGACGCCCGGCGTCCTTGGGGCCGCGGCCGAAGCCGGGGTGGCGTGGCTCTTTCTCAAAAGCGACCCCCTGGCAGAGATCCTAGCGGGGCTGCGCGCAGTAGTCGGCGGGCACACGGTGCGGTCACCGGCGGTGGAGGCGATGATATCGGAAACCCGGGCCGCGGACGGCTTGACCATGCGAGAACAGGAGGTACTGGCAGGCATCGCCCGAGGGGAAACCAATGCGGGCATTGCTGCGCAGCTTGGCATCAGCCCGAAGACCGTGGACACCCACCGCACAACGCTCATGCGCAAGCTCGGCGTGCATTCAACCGCCGCCCTTTTGATCCGCGCGGTGCGCGACGGGCTGATCGACATATGAGCCAAGCAGCGCCGATTACGGCTGGGGACATGCGCCTATGCGGGCGCATGGTGCTGCGCCTATGCGGGCGCATGGTGCTGCGCCTAAAAGAGAGGGTCAGGTACCGGTGTAAAAATTTCGCCGTCTTGGTCGCACCGATTTCGCAGGTGCATGTCTGCATAAAAGAGCGATCGGCGTGCGACCTATTTTCAACCCATGCTTTCGGTTTTAGGCTTTCTTCCGATCTTGGCTGTTATTTTAGCTTCCTCACCAGCCTCAGCGCGTTTGGACTTGCCTGCGGTGGCGAAGGCGACGGCACGCACCCTTCTTTACCTATTCTCTGGCCGTCTATGGTTGTTCCGGGTTTTGCCACCAAAGCCTGACGCGCGTGGTCGAGCGCACGGGATGGAACCGCTTGGGGGTCCTGCAGCGCTTCCACGACAGCGTTCAATCGCGCGGCGAGCCCTGGTTTCAGCACTACAAAAAAGCAGGCCGACCAAAACCCTAAAGCCAAAGGCGAGATGCCTGGTGTAAAGCCGTCTTAGCGGTTTCGCCAACGGCACCCTTCAGGCTGACGGTCGCGCGATTTTAGGCTTGATCATAGGCGATATGGCCGGGGGCCCTTTATGCGATCTGCCTGCTTCGCCCGAGGGCGTATGACACACCCCCAGCCAGCCACGGTGCCAAGGTTGCGACCCGCGCGCTTTCGACCCTTGGCCTTTCCCAGACCACAGCCTAGGGTGCGACGGAGCATTTAACCAGGGCGCCCCAGACCCGTGACGACGCGTTTTCCCCTCCTTTGCGCTGCGCTTTTTGCGGCGGCTATGGCGGCATCCGGTCCCTTTGCCCAAGGGGCCGGTGAGACAGGCGGCGACCAGGGCCCCGCCACGCGGGAGCAGTTGGAGTTGTCAGCCTCGGGAGAAGCCTACCTACGGGCGGTGGGGCGCCGGGTGGACACGCAGGTTGGCTATTACGACCCCACGCGCGCGGTGCCGCCGCTCGACACCGACCAAGAACCCGAAACCGCAGACGCCACAGATCCAGACGGCACTGCACGCAGGTCCCAGGCCGATTGGCCCACCATCCTGGTGACCATGCTTTTGATCGCCGGTGTGGCATTCCTTTTCTTTCGGTTTGGCGGGCGCATCCCGGTTTCGCTACGCCCGCAACTGACTGACGCCGAACGCGCCCGCCAGCCCGCGGGCGATCTGCCGCAGACCGACATCACCAAAGGCGCCACCACGCTGCGGGCGATCCTAGGCATGGGGGACCCCGAGGCGGCGATTGTGGCGCTTATGCAGACCGCGCTGACCCAGGTGGTGCGCGCCAACGGGCTGCTTTTGCAGAAATCCTGGACCGCGCGGGACGTACTGCGCCGGCTCCCCGGTACGCAGCCCCACATGGACGCCCTGCGCGCCCTGGTGCTTGAAGCTGAGCGGGTGCATTTCGGCGGCCGCCGTATCACTCGCGAAGACCTCGACGGCCATATCGAACGGGTGCGCCCGCTCCTGAGCGAGGCCCGCGCATGAGCGCGCCGGACACAAGCGCCCCCGCGGCCGCCGGACCCGGGCGCTGTGGGGAACGGATCGTCATCGTTGCGGTGATAGTGCTGGCGCTCGCTGCGCTTTGGTACCTGTCGTCCCAGCGCCAGACCACACTGCGAGTATCGGCGTCTGGTTTTGACGGGCTGACCACCTGGCTGCGAGCAAACGACTTGGACGCGCAAACCTTCACCGGGGGCTATTCGATCGACGCCAAAACCGTAGGCCTGGCGGTGCTGCCGCTTTACGATACGCGCCCCGGTGAGGCCCGCGAACGGCCCAGCACCAAGGAAGAGCTGATCTTCCAAAAGGACGAAAACACGGTCTTTGCCCTGCCCTTGCGGGTGCGCATGGTGCCCAGCCTTCTGGCGCTGCCAAAATGGCGCACGGGCATGCGGCTGACCGGGGTGGGCCACCCGGCGCTTTTGATCCCCGGCGCCGAAAACAACGTGATTTTGCCCGACATACTCAGCGGCGGCACGGTCACGCACATTCCCCAGCCCTTCACGCGCTTCCGCTATGAGGCATCTGACGGACGCCGCCTGGAAGCCGAGCTTTACGTGGCACAGGTCTTTCGGTCGCCCGATTGTCGGCCGATCATCGGCACCCGGGACGCGATGGTGTTGGGGGAGTGCGTGTTGCCAGACATCCCCGAGGGGTTGGAGCGCAGCTTCCGGCGCAACGACCCCCAAGAGACGGTTCTGATCCTGAGCGACCCCGACCTTTTGAGCAACCACGGCATGCGCCTGGGCGACAACGCAGAGATTGCGCTTGACCTGATATCAAGCCGCGCCGCCGCGGCGCGCGCGCCCGCAGAAGACGCCGAGGACACCGCATCATCCGACGGGCGCGTTTTTGTGGATTACTCCCCCTACAGCCGGTTCGTGTTCTTCCGCAGCCGGGGCGCGGACCGTGAACGGACCTGGTCGGACCTGCTGCGGTTCTTCGAATACCCGTTTTCGATCCTCTGGGTCGGCGCGGGACTTGCCTTTGGCCTGGCCGTCT
>JBCCMR010000228.1:0-5643 GCA_039026255.1 Pseudomonadota bacterium | reverse complement strand
GCAAGCAATGCATAAACAGCGCGTCGGGCTTAGCGTGGGCCATTAACTCGGCATTGACCTGGTAGGGGCGTAACAGGTTGTGGCGCCGCTGGCGGGTGCTTTGGTCGTCGTGCATGCTCACCCAGGTGTCTGCGACCACCAGGTCAGCGCCTTCGACCGCGCGCACCGGGTCCCGTTCGATCACCACCCGGCGCCCGGCATCGCGCGCAAGGGCCAAAAACTCCGCGTCGGGATTTAGGGGTGCTGGCCCGGAGTAGGTAAAATCAAACCCGAACTGTGCTGCTGCATGCAGAAAGCTTGCGCAGACGTTGTTGCCGTCACCCATCCAAGCCACCTTTCGTCCGGCAATTGGGCCACGGTGTTCTTCGAATGTCATCACGTCGGCCATGATCTGGCAGGGGTGGCTGCGATCGGTGAGCCCGTTGATCACGGGCACGTCAGCAGCGTCCGCCAGCTCCAAAAGGATGCTTTCGTCGAAAGTGCGGATCATGATCGCGTCAACATAGCGCGACATTACTCGGGCGGTGTCGGCGATTGTTTCGCCGTGGCCTAGCTGCATCTCTCGCCCCGAAAGCACCATCGACTGGCCGCCCATTTGGCGGATCCCTAGGTCAAAGCTGATGCGCGTGCGGGTGGACGGTTTTTCAAAGATCAACGCCACCATGCGCCCGGCTAGCGGCAGGTCCGCGTCGGGGGTGCCCCGGGGCTGCCCGGCGCGAGCGGTTTTCATGACGCCTGCTTGGTCGAGGATCGCCCGTAGTTCGGCGGGCGCCGTCTTATGTATGTCCAGAAAATGGGTCATGCGGCGGCCGTCGCCACGGTGCCTGCGGCCTGATCAAGCCGGGCCACCGCTTCGGTCACTTCGGCTTCGGTGATATTGAGCGCTGGCAATAGCCGCACCACGTTGTCGCCACCCGGTACGGTCAGAACGCCCGCGTCATAGCCCGCGTTAACCACGTCCATGTTGGGCACCCGGCAGCGCAAACCCAGCATCAGACCCGCCCCGCGCACCAGCTCAAAAACGTCCGGATGTGCTGCCACAAGCCCCTCGAGCCGCTGGCGCAGCGTCCCCGAAACCCGCCGTACCTGATCCAGGAAGGTGTCGTCGGCCACGGTGTCAAGCACCGCCAGACCCACGGCACAGGCCAGCGGGTTGCCGCCGTAAGTTGACCCGTGGGTGCCCGGAACCATGCCCGCCGCAGCGGCTTCTGTGGCCAGGCACGCGCCCAAGGGAAAGCCTCCACCGATGCCCTTGGCCACAGCCATGACATCGGGCGTTACACCGGCCCATTCATGGGCAAAGAGCCGCCCCGTGCGGCCCACGCCGCATTGGATTTCATCAAAGATCAAAAGCGCGCCGGTTTCGTCGCAGCGCGCGCGTAAGTCGCGCAGGAAGGCGTCGGATACGGGCATAATGCCGCCCTCGCCCAGGACGGGTTCAATGACCACGGCGGCCACGGCGTCATCCCAGACCGCATCAAGCGCGGCACTGTCTTCCGGCACCACCTGCACGAAACCCGGCAATGTCGGTCCGAAGCCTTTGGTTAGCTTTTCGGCACCCGCCGCGGAAATCATGCCCAGTGTGCGCCCGTGGAAAGAGCCCTCGAAGCAGATGATCTTATTGCGGGTGGGCTCCATCGCGGCGCCGTGTTTGCGCGCCACTTTCACGGCGCACTCCATGGCTTCCGCGCCCGAATTGGTAAAAAAGCAGGTGTCGGCGAAGGTTTCCGCCACCAGCCGTTCCGCCAGGGCCTGCTGGTTGGGCACCTGGTAGAGGTTTGACGTGTGCCAAAGCTTGCTCGCTTGGTCCGTTAGTGCCGCAATCAGCCGGGGATGGGCGTGGCCGAGCGCGGTCACCGCGATGCCGCCCCCCATGTCCAGAAATCGGCGCCCGTCGGCGTCAATCAACCAGCTGCCTTCGCCTTTGACGAAGGCCATTGGTGCGCGGCCGTAGGTTGGCATGATTTCGGGTATCATCGGAGGGGTCCTTCCCTAGTTGGGGTATCACTGGCGTGAATAGCTAACTTGGTCAATCGGCGGTTGTGGCGGTGTTTGGTTGATAGACGGGCCTAGAACTGGCGCGACGGGGTTGGGCTAGCCGCAAAACAAGGCGGGCCGCCCGGGGCGGGTTCAGCGGACGCTTCGGCGTCGAAAAGGAACGCTTGTTGCCATAAATGTGGCGTAGTCGCCCCAGCGTCATCCGTCAAGACCCGTGCCGGGCGCCAAACACCCAAGGTTGCCCACGCGACCCGCCCTAACCGGCCTTGACCGCCAATGTGCGACCGGGCACTTCGGCCCTATGATCGCTGCCGATACGCTTGTTAAATTGGCGCTGGGCCCTTTGTTTGCCGTCCAGGGCGCGCGTTTGCGGCGCGACGCACTGATCTTGCCCGAACCGCCGGGCCCGCGCTCAGGTCAGCGGGGGCATGGCACCCCGATGCGGCTTTTGATCCTGGGCGACAGCAGCGCCGCCGGGGTCGGCGCCCTGAGCCAGGAGGCGGCGCTTTCGGGGCAGTTGACGCTGGCGCTAGGGCAGCATCTGGCCCTGGATTGGCAACTTTGGGCAGCCACCGGCGCTACCACGCGCAGCACGCTTGCCAGTCTGGACATACGCCCGGCTATACCGTTTGACACTGCGGTGGTGGCGCTGGGCGTCAATGACGTGACCCAGGGGCTTTCCCTGCGGCTTTGGATGCGGCGCCAACGGTTGCTTTTTGAAACTCTGCGTCGTCGCCACGGGGTGCGCGCGATTTTCGTGACCGCTATGCCGCCAATCGGTCTTTTCCCGCTTTTGCCAGAGCCCCTGCGCGGGGTTCTAGGCGCCCAGGCAGCGCGCTATGACGCGGCGCTGGCAACCCACTGCGCGGCTACGCCAGACCTGGTGCGGTTCGAGCTCAACCTGCCTGACGACCCTGACTTCATGGCGCACGACGGTTTCCATCCTGGGCCGCGTGCTTACCGGGCGTGGGGTGAGCAACTGGGTGCGCTGATGATCCGAGAGCTTCTCGCGCGGGGCCTACCGTGATTGCGCCGGATACGCCCGCCTTAGGGTCCCAAAGGCGCGGAATCATTATGATGCTTTTGGCCTGCGCGCTCATCGCGGCGACGACAATTGTGGCCAAGGCCCTGGGCACAGGGCAGGCGGCGCTTCACCCATTTCAGGTCACTTTTGGACGTTTTGCCTTTGCGCTTTTGGCTCTTTTGGTCTTTGCGATCCTGACCCGTCCGCCGCTTACACGGCCGAACCTCCCGCTTCACCTGACGCGCACGATTTTCGGCTGGGGGGGCGTGACGCTTATGTTTGCCGCCGTCACCCACATCCCTGTCGCCGACGCAACGGCGATCAGTTTTCTTAATCCAGTTTTTGGCATGGTGTTGGCGGTCCTGGTGCTTGGCGAACGGGTCGGTCCCGTGCGCTGGGTTGCGGCGGGGATCGCGCTGTTGGGCGCGTTTATCTTGTTGCGTCCAGGGCCATCAAGCTTTGATCCGGCGGCGCTCTTGGCGCTCGCGGCCGCAGCTGTAATGGGGGTTGAAATCACACTTATCAAAATCCTCTCCGGGCGCGAGCCGCCGGTCCAAATTCTGTTGATGGCCAATATTGTTGGAACAATTCTAGCCGGCGTGACCGCGTCTTTCGTCTGGCACTGGCCCACCGGTGGACAGTGGGTGCTTATGGTTGCGCTGGGTCTTACTATGGTCTGCGCCCAGGCTCTTTTCATTCAGGCGATGCGGGCGGCGGAGGCATCTTTTGTGCTGCCTTTTTCCTATGCAACACTGGTTTTCGCCGCGGTTTACGACGCTGTGGTCTTCGGCGCGCGGCCCGACGCAGTGTCGGCCTTGGGGGCCGCGGTGATACTGGCGGGGGCAGGGGTTTTAGCCTGGCGTGAAACGCGCGCCGCACGCCACGCCTAAACTGCGGCCGCCGCTGGGGCATCCTTGCAGCCCCCGGTCAAACCGCTATTATGGCGGTCTGACGAAAGCGACAGATCAAAAGACAAGAGGTAGGCGATGTCCTGGACCGACGACCGCGTCGAAATGCTCAAGACCATGTGGAGCGAGGGCAAATCCGCCTCTCAGATTGCCAAAGAACTGGGTGGTGTGACCCGCAACGCTGTGATTGGCAAGGTGCATCGCCTGGGGCTGTCGAACCGGTCGGCGCCAGCAAAAGCGCCCAAGGAAAAGAACGAGGCGAAAGAGCCCGCCGTCAAAGCTGTGGAGCCAAAAAAGCCGGCGCCCAAGCCGGAGCCTGTGGCCGAAAAAGCAGCCGAAAAACCCGCACCCCACGTCGCGCCTAGCATTCCTGCGCGCAAGGCGATCGTTCCGGCGGGTCAACCGCTTCCGCCGCAGCCGTCAAATTCCGAGATCAGCCAAGAGGCGCTCGCAAACGTCGCTGCGGTCGAGAAAAAGGCAAAAAAGTTGACGCTGATGAAGCTGACGGAAAAGACCTGCAAGTGGCCTATTGGTGATCCTGCCACCGATGATTTTTGGTTCTGCGGACTGGCTGTTCAATCCGGAAAACCCTATTGCGAAGCCCATACTGCAGTGGCGTTTCAGCCTATGTCGTCGCGCCGCGACCGCCGGTCGCGGTAACGCTGGAGGCGCCCGTTAACACACCCGTGACCAATGTGTGCCAAGGTCGCATTGCGCGCGGCCCGATGGATTATTAGCGTCCGTCTAAAATACGGGTGATGGGATGATTTCATACACGCTAAAATGCGACAAAGGCCACACTTTCGACAGTTGGTTTCAATCCGCTGACGCCTTTGACAAGCTCCACAAGAAGGGCCTCGTGACTTGCTCCGTCTGTGGCGCCATCGGGGTTGAAAAGGCCGTGATGGCCCCCCGCGTCCGCACCCGTCCGGGCGACAACACCGACCCGCGGCCTTTGTCCGGGCCTGCGTCTGCTGCCGAACAGGCCTTCGCTGAACTGCGCCGCAAGGTGGAAGCGTCAAGCGAAGACGTAGGCGACCGCTTCGCCCGCGAGGCACGCGCGATCCATGAGGGGGATTCACCCAACCGGTCTATCCGCGGCAGTGCCAAACCCGAAGAAGCCCGCGCGCTAATGGAAGATGGCGTGCCTATTGCACCGCTCCCATGGGGTCGAAAAAGCAACTAGGGCCGAGGCGTCCCTTGCCCCTTGAACGCCGCGCAAGCGCCCCTTAGAAGACGCTCACCGGACAGGTGGCCGAGTGGTCGAAGGCGCACGCCTGGAACGCGTGTAGGCGGGCAACCGTCTCCAGGGTTCGAATCCCTGTCTGTCCGCCACCTTATGTTGGGTCCTTGATGGCATTCGAGACCGCGTCAGATAACGACGTAGGGTCGGCGAGTTGCAGGAATTAGAATTCCGGGTGTTTGGTCTAGTTTGGTCTGGGCTTTTTTGCACAAACCGGGAGACATGCGTCCCTCCCCTTTCCCCGGACGTAGTGGTCCTAAGGGTTCTATATCGGATATGTTGACAGCATTGAGGTTTGGCGCGGCGATGCAGAATGGATTTCCGTGGCCCGCCGTGCGAAGTTTCGCGCCATCGGGCTTTGATCACGTTTGACGCAATGCATGTTGGTCTCGGCGCGGCTTCGACGGTGGTAGCCAGCTATCGCCGCCACAGGGTTCGGCCCAGGTACCTTTAGGCTTCTATGGCTTGGT
>JBCCMR010000227.1:0-5685 GCA_039026255.1 Pseudomonadota bacterium | reverse complement strand
TTGCCCGCGCCCACGTCGCCAATGCCGACCGCGCAGACCACTTTCCCGGAAATCTGCCTGCCGAACCACGCATCCGAAACCGCAATCCAAAGGGCTATCTGGCGAACCTGCTTTGGGCCAACCACGGCCAGCACCAGAGCTTTCTTTACGATTTCCGAGACGATCCGCGGATCCTAACGGCCCTGGCCCATGACGAAGAGGCCACCATCGTCATGATCCGCCACGCCTGGCTGATATCGCTTCTGAACGCCAATCAGTCCTTTGAGGCGACACTTGCAACAGCACGTCGCTATTTGCGGATTGAGCAGCGATTTCTAGAAGCGTTCGGCAAGACCGACGCAACCGCCAACCTAGTGACGCTGCCGCTTGAAACGGCGGTTGGCGACCCAGGCGCGTCGCTTGAACTGGCAATCAGCCAGATCGACCCCGGCAGCCACGGTCGCCTGCGCGAAATGCCGGAACGCGTGACGGTTGACGGGCTTGACGCGCTGGTCCGCAAACTCCGCAACCGGGGGCTTAACCTAGACTATGAACCAGCGCCGCGCCGCAATGACGATGCTAAACCGGTCTATCAAAAGCCATATGCGGTGAAATAAAATGCCCGAATTCAAGTACTTCGTGCTCTTGGCGAATATGCGCACCGGCTCAAACCTTTTTGAGCAGAACATTCGCCTATACGAGCGGTTTTCGTGTCATGGAGAGCTTTTTAATCCGCATTTCATAGGCTATCCGGCCGTGGAAGAGGCCTTTGAGGTCACCCTGACCGACCGCGAAACGAAGCCCCAGAAGCTGATCAACCGCATGGTCGCCCGGGAGCCGGGCCTACCGGGTTTCCGGCTTTTTTCTGACCATGACCCGCGGGTCCTAGCCCATGTGCTGGCCGACCCGACTTGCGCAAAAATTATTCTGACGCGCAATCCGCTCGAGAGCTACGTCAGCCACGCCATCGCCCGGGAAACCGACCAGTGGAAGCTGACAGACGTGGCCAAACGTAAAACCGCCCAAGCACGGTTCGATTTCCTGGCCTTCAAATCCTACCTGACGCGGCTTCAGACGTGGCTGACTGATATAAAGCGCGGCCTGCAAACCAGCGGACAGACTGCGTTTTATCTAGGCTATGACGATCTCAACGACCCGGAGGTGTTCAATGGGCTCGCCCGCTTCCTGGGCAGTGACGAAACCCTGCGGGAACTGTCGACCAAAATCGTGCGGCAAAACCCCGAAGCGCTGCGAGACAAGGTAGAAAATTACGATCAGATGATCGACCAGGTGCGCCAGATCGACCTTCTGGCGACCGAAGCGGTGCCGGTGCTGGAACCGGTGCGTAACCCGGGTTCAAAGAACTTTGTGGCAGGGACGGCTGTGCCGGTGCTTTTCATGGCCACCGAGCGGGGCAGCCATCCGGCGGTGACGCAATGGCTGTCGACCCACAATGGCGCGCCTCTGGCCCAGGACATGAACCAGAAAGCTCTGGGTGACTGGCTGGCCGCGCACCCCACCCGGCGCAGTTTTACGGTCGTGGACCACCCCCTGGACCGCGCCTACGCCGCCTTCTATGACCACATATTCCATTGCGGAGACGGGCTTTTCCCCTGGATCCGCACGGCGCTCGAAAACCACTATAGCGTGGCGCTACCACCCAAAGAAGCGTGCCGCGACCCAAACCGCGCCGCGCTGGAAAATGCGGGCTACGGGGCGGCCCAGCATGGCGCGGCCTTCGTCGGATTTCTGCGGTTTTTGAAGGGCAACCTGCAGGGCCAAACGCGAGCGCGGGTAGACCAAAGCTGGGCCAGCCAGAATGCAATCTTGCAAGGTTATGCGCGCTTGGCGATCCTCGACCTGGTTCTGCGCCGGGAAACCCTGGCGGAAGAACTGGCGCGGATCGAGACTGACCTCGGCCTGGATCACCGACCCTTAGATGACACTATCCCCGCGAATGTCTTTACCCTGGCCGACATCTATTCGGATCAGATGGAGAAGCTTTGCCGCGACGCCTATGCCCGGGACTACGCCATGTTAGGCTTCGGCGACTGGGGCTAGGGTCCGGCCAAGCCGAACGCCTTAGGCCGCTTGAGACTTCGGCGTTTCAGTCAGGATTGAATAAAGCGCCGGGACCTTCGCGTTCGCCCGAAGTTTGCCGCAAATATCGTCCGATCGCAGGGTACGCGACACAAGGGCAAGCGCCTTTAGGTGCTCTGGGCTGTCGCTTGCGGGTGCTAGAAGCGTGAAAATCAGGTCTACCGGCTGCCGATCTAGGCTTTCGAAATTCACCGGCTTCTCGATCCGATGGAAAAGCCCCACAATCCGGTCCGTATGTTCAAACCGCGCGTGCGGGATGGCAATGCCGCGGCCCACACCCGTCGTGCCCAGGTTTTCGCGATCCTGAAGCGCCGCAAAAACGGCGCCTGCATCAAGCCCGTAGACCCCTTCTGCATGGTCCGCAATGTCTTGCAAAAGTCGTTTCTTACTGGAAGTGCTGTGCGAAAACCGCACAGCGGACGGATCCAGGATCTCGGCCATGTCCAAGTGTTTACTCACGTCACCCTCGCCCGTGCGACCCTTTATTCAGGGTCTATCCAACCGATATTCCCGTCGGTCCGTTTGTAGACCACATTCATGCGCTTTTGCCCTTCGTTCCGGAATACGAGAACGCTTTCACCGGCAAGCTCCATCTGCATAACGGCCTCGCCTACGGACAACGACTTGATCTTGGTCTGTGTCTCCGCAACGATAATAGGCTGGAGCGTATCGGGCTCATCCGCGTCGTCCGCCGCGTCATCGTTGGCGAGGATATACGCGGGCGCGCCGATCATTTCAACCGGAACTCGCCGCTGGGTGTGATGGTCTTTCAACCTGCGCTTGTATCGGCGCAGCTGTTTTTCCATACGCTCGGTGGCGCTGTCGAAACTGCCGTAGATATCGCCCCCGCGGCCCTTGGCGTTCACGGTCAGTCCCGTAGACAGGTGGACGGACGATTCGCAGACATATTCGTGCCCGTCGCGGGAAAAAGTCACCTGCGCTTCGGTGGGGCGTTGCGCAAACTTATCGACAACGGCGTCAAGGTCCGTCTTCACACGGCTTTGCAGGGCGTTGCCGATGTCGATGTGTTTGCCGCTGATTTGGTAGCGCATGGCGGGTCCTCTCTTAGTTCGACGGGTTACGAAGCACGGACGGCCCAAGGGGCCGCCGCGGTGTCATGGAAACCAGACTGTGCGGGTAAGCATTCGCCAACGTTAGGCCGCGCCGGGGCGCCATGCAACTCCCATCAGGTTAACCATTAGCGCCATGCGACCCTGGCGCGGACGGGAAGTCGGGCACGCGGGGTGGGCGACGCTCGGCAAAGCCGGCGGGGCCCAGCGCCGCTAGATACGGAATTCAGAACCCAGATAGACCCGGCGCACATCCGGGTTCTGCACCACATCATCGGGGCTGCCGGACATCAGCACATTACCCCCGTAGAGGATGTAGGCGCGGTCGATGATTTCGAGCGTTTCACGCACGTTGTGGTCGGTGATCAAAACACCGATATCGCGGTTCTTCAGCTGCGCCACCAGGGTGCGGATGTCCCCCACGGCAATCGGGTCCACTCCCGCAAAAGGTTCATCGAGCAGCACATAATTGGGGTTTCCTGCGAGGCAGCGGGCAATCTCCACCCGGCGCCGCTCTCCGCCCGACAGCGCCACGGCGCTGGTATCGCGCAGGTGGGTCACAGAAAATTCTTCCATCAGTTGCTCGGTGCGCTGGCGCCGGTGAGTGGTGTCAGTTTCCCAAAGCTCCACTACAGAACCAATGTTTTGCTCCACCGTCATGCCACGGAAAATCGAAGCCTCCTGGGGCAGGTAGCCTAGACCCATCCGGGCGCGGCGGTACATCGGCAAAAGGGTCACATCGCGTCCGTCGATGCTCACAGACCCCGCGTCCGGAGCGATGAGCCCGGCAATCGAGTAAAAACTTGTGGTTTTGCCCGCACCGTTTGGGCCCAAAAGGGCAACTACCTCGCCGCGGTTCAGACGCATCGACACGTCGCTGAGCACCTGCCGCCGCTTAAACGCCTTAGAGAGCCCAACCACCGACAAGCCGAGCGTGTCTTCGTCGGGGCTTTTGGTCATTCGTTCGTTTGCGGGATGAACACCGATTTGACATTGCCGGTCATGGTGCCGCGGTTGGTGGTCAGATCAAGCGTCAACGCGTCCCCGGATATGGCGTTGGGGCCCTGCACCAAAACCACGTCACCTGAGAGGTCTATGCGTCCGCTTGCGACCCGGTAGACGCCGCGCTGGGCCTCTGCAACCTCTGCGCCGTTGGTAAACATGACGTTTGCGGTGGCTTCCACCTCTTCAATGGCGCTTTGACCTTGATTGTAGCGTACCTCGATAGAATTGGCGCTGAGAACTAAGGCGCCTTGAACCACCTTTGCGTTACCCGTGAAAATGGCCGTGTTGGTCGCCTGTTCCACGGTGAGGTTGTCGGCGGTCACCTGCACAGGCTGGCTGGCGTCGACAGGGGTTGGGCTGATCGAAATGCCCGTGCCCTGGGCTGCCAGGGCGGTTCCAATGCACACCAAAAATGCAGTCGTACGAAAAATCACGGACCCATCACTCCCTTTTGGGGCGGTATATCAGCTTTACCCCACCGGTGAAAATCAGAACCGCTTCGCCCGCGGGATTTTCATCAAGGTTCTGCAGAAGCGTCATCGAACCTGCTTCGATGGACCCCATGGGTCCCTCGGCTGCCACCCGCCCGATAGAATAAAGGTTTCCTGTCTCGAAATTCAAAAGCAGCGCCGCCGATTGGGCGTCGTAACCGTTGGACGTTTTCAACACGACCGTGTCCGAAAGCGTGGCCTCGGACGCTTCAAGGTCCAACAGCCCCCGCCCGGCCCAGGTTTCCATTTTACGCCCACCTTCAAAGTCGATGGTCGTGCGAGGACCCGAAAGCTCGATCTTTTCTGGACGCGGCGCGTCCGGGAGAGCCCATTCTGCGGAAATCGTGAAGGCGTCACCTGACCGTGTCACGCCCGAAAAGCTGGGGTTGGTGATCTTTTGCCCGATCGCCAGTTCGGCCAGTTTGGCGTCGGCTATAATGAGCCCTCGGCGCACCGTGCTGGTGTTTGAAATTAAAAATATCGAAGCCAAAAGGATCAGCGCCGTGCCCGGCAGAACCCAGCGCAGAACGCGAACAAAGCGCGAATGGCGATCGCGATAGCGCGCGCCTTGGATTGGGTCCTGCCGCGCCATGTCTCAGTGGGCGAAGATGTCCGTGTCGGGCCAACCCACGAGGTCCAGCTCGGCCCGGTGGGGTAGAAAATCAAAGCAGGCGCTGGCCATGGCCGTACGCCCCTCCCGCGCGAGACGTGTGTCGAGAACTTCTTTCAGGCGGTGGAGGTAAAGCACATCAGAGGCCGCATAGTCCAACTGCGGCTTCGTTAGTTCCGTGGCACCCCAGTCGCTGCTTTGCTGATGCTTTGAGATATCGACGCTCAAAAGCTCCGACAGGAGGTATTTAAGACCGTGTCGGTCGGTATATGTGCGCACCAGCTTCGACGCAATCTTGGTGCAGTAAACCGGTGTTGTGCGCACTCCGAAGCGGTGCGCCAAGACCGCAATGTCAAAGCGGCCGAAGTGGAACACCTTAAGCTGATTGGGGTTTTCCAGCATCCGGCACAGGTTTGGGGCCCGGGTCTGG
>JBCCMR010000226.1:0-5702 GCA_039026255.1 Pseudomonadota bacterium | reverse complement strand
GTCGCAGTGAGATGCCGGGATCAAAAGTTGGCGCATAGGGATAACCCACAAGGTCAAACGCTGTGCGCCCCACAAAGTGGAACACAAAGACGATCCCGATTGCGGCCCAAGAGCGTTGGCCGGCGGGCACAAAGCGGCACAGCCACGCGATTGTGTAGGCTGTAGCGAAGACGCCGATGGCAACCCAAGCGTAGGCGGCAAAGGTCGAGGCAAACAGCGTCTGGCCAAAGGCAAGGAACACCGGAAGCAGTGCCAGGATCATTGTGACCCCGAGATAGGACTGAAACTCGACGCCCAATTGTTCGCCGCCCGGGCTTATCGCCGCCCGCGAACTGGCCTGGGCGGGCAAAACGGTCCGCGTTTTTGAAGCCAAGGACCGCCTGGGCGGTCGCGCTTGGGCGTCCCACCTGGGTGATACCCCCATTGAGCGCGGCGGCGGCTATGTGCACTGGTCGCAGCCCCATATCTGGGCCGAGATCACCCGCTACGGCCTGACCCTGAAAGAGCGCCCCTACTACACCACCACAAACGCCATGCGCAAAACCCGTTTCCTGGTGGACGGGGAACTGCACGCGGCCTTCACCCCGGAAGAAACCGCGGACATCGGCGCTGCCTTCGCCGCCTATCTGGCCCCCGCGCGCGAGGTTTTTCCGACCCCCTATGACCCTTTCGCCACAGACGCCTGGCGGGCCTATGACGGGCTCTCTGCTGCGGACCGCATCGCCCAGATGGACCTCAGCGACCTGGTGCGGGCCACGCTTTTGCGCACCAGCGCCATGCAGTGCAACAACGACCCCCACCAGGGCGCCTACCTGGAGGCCCTGCGCTGGTACGCCCTGGCCCAGTGCCACGACGAAACCTACGCCGCGAGCGTCAGCCGCTTTACTCTGGCGGAGGGGTCGGGCGCGCTCTTGGCGGCGATCGCCCGGGACGCGGGCGACCCGGTGACGCTGTCTGGGCCGGTGACGCGGATCGGGCGTGATGGGGTTCATGTGGTGGCCGAGACGCCCGCGGGGCCCGTCGCCGCGCGCCGCTGCATCGTCGCCACAGGGGTGAATGTCTGGAAAAATATCCACTTTGAACCAGCTCTTTCTGAGCCAAAGCTAAAGCTGAGCCAGGAGGAGCTTTCGGGCAAGGGCGGCAAGATATACGTGGAACTGGAAGGGTCTTTCGAAGACAGCCGCTGGGGCGCCGTGGGCGGCAAGATCCTAAGCGTGCTGCCCCATCGGGTCGCGCCTGACCGGTCGGTTGTGGTCGCCTTCACCAACCCCGAATACCCGTTTGAGACCCTGGACAACGCCACACTCGGCGCCGAGATGGCGCGGTTTGATCCGGCCTGCCGGGTGCGCGATTTCAGCTACCACGACTGGGTCGCCGACCCCCATGTGGGCGGCACCTGGGGTAACCTGCGCCCGGGGCAGTTCGGTGCCTACCTGCGGGGCGCCCGGGCGCCCGAAGGTCCAGTGCATTTCGCCGGAGGTGATATCGCGGTCGGCTGGCGTGGCTTTTTTGATGGCGCCGTGGAAAGCGGCGCGGCCACCGCCCGCGCGGTGCTGGCAGAGCTCGGCTAGGGCGGCCTTGGCGACCCATGCAATGGATCCTGCAACAGTTTGAAGACACCGAAAAACTGGCCCATGTGCTGGACCGGCAGGGGGTGTCTTACAGCTGGCACCGGGTGGTGCCGTTTGTGGGTGATCTGGACCCTGAACCGGTGATCGTCGACCCGGGGCGGACAGTGCTTTTTGGATCCTACACGCTGTGGCGCTATGCGGCGCGCGCGGGGCTTTGGCCCGGGGTTTTTCGCATCGCTCCGTTTGTCCGCGAAACCCCCTGGCAGCCTTTTATGCTCAACGGTCCCGACGCGCTTTTCCTGACCCTGCGCGACGTCCCCCGGGACTTGCCCCGCGCAGACCGCGACTGGTTTGTGCGCCCGGTGGCCGACAGCAAGGAAAGCCCAGGCCAGGTGCGCCACCGGGATGCGATCCTGGCCCTGGCCAACCAGGTGCTTGCGCTTGACCCCGCGGACATCCCCCGGGGGTCTTTGCGCCACGACACCGAACTGATGCTGACACCGCCCGCGCGCATCCTGCAGGAATGGCGCGTCTGGGTGGTGGACGGGGCCGTGCGGAGCTTTTCGCTCTATAAACAGGGGTCGCGGGTGGTCTATCGCCCGGAAATCGACGACGATGCGGCAAGTTTTGCCGCGGATCTGGTGCGCCGCAACCCGGGCTACGGGCGGGCCTATGTGCTCGACATCTGCCGCACGGAGGCGGGGCTGCGGCTCCTTGAGACGAACTGCATCAACGCCGCGGGGTTCTACGCCGCCGATCTGGGTCCCGTGGTGTCCGCGATCGAGCAGATGCAAGACACGGGACTGGATACGGGACAAAATACGGGACAAAATACGGGGCAGGGGGCTTAGGCGGCCGCTCAATCTGGCTCGATCCGGCACAGGAGGCGCATATGTTCGCGCAGGTCAATGGGGCGCGCATCTACTGGGACGTCGACGGCGAGGGGCTGACGCCCGACGGCACCACCATGCGCCAGAAACCGACCGTGATCATGGTGCACGGCGGCCCAGGCGCCGACCACACGGTGTCGAAGCCCTTCTTCAACCAGCTGACCGACATCGCGCAGGTGGTGTTCTACGACCACCGGGGCAACGGGCGCAGTTCGGGCGATGACCCGGCGGACTGGACCCTGGCCCAGTGGGGGGATGACTTGCGCGGGCTCTGCGATGCGCTGGGGATCGAACGCCCGATTGTGATCGGGACCTCCTTCGGGGGGTTTGTATCGCTGGCTTACGCCACGCGGCACCCGGGCCATGCGGCGGGTTTGGGTCTGATTTCGACGGCCGCGCAGGTGGATTTCGCCGAGGTCTACCGGGCCTTCGGGCGCCTAGGCGGCGGCGAGATCGCCCAGATTGCCCAAAGCTACTGGGAGAGCCCCACCGATGCCGGGCGAGCGCTTTACCGAGACCGCTGCGTGCCGTTTTACCAGCGCCGGGGGGCAGGCGCGCCGGACTGGCTGACTCGGGTTCTGTGGCGCAACGAAACGGCGCTGCATTTCAACGGCCCCCGGGGGAACACGGGCGCATGGATTTCCGAGACGACCTGCACCGGATCACCTGCCCGGTGCTGCTAATGGTAGGGGAGGATGACCCGATCACCCCGCCCGCGTTTTCCGAGACAATCGCCGAACGGCTGCCCGCGCAGACACTGACCTACCACCGCTTCGCAGATTGCGGCCACGGGGTTGTGGCCGACAAACCCGACGAGGCCCTGCGCGCGATCCGAGACTTTATCGCGCGGGCAGACCCGACGTAGGTCTGGCGCGGGGTGCGGGAGAAGTGGCTGACATAACAATCCCTTAGACCATGGAAGCTAACGCAAAAAACCGGACTGTGCCGCAGAAAAGCGGCGGGAGACCAGTCGATTTCGCCTGGGGTTTTTGACACCGCCAAGCCCTTGAGCCAGCGACCCGCGGGAGATTTGGTCAGAAACGGCCGTTTTTGCCCATGGGGTTTTGACCAGGGGTATTTGACCAACAAAACATTCAACAGGACAGGTGGAATCAGTCAAAAATGAGACCGATTGAAGCATTGCCATTGCGAACCGTCACTTTCCGAGGTGCAAGGAAGACCATTCCGTTGGCGGTTATCAACTTGCGCGTAAGCGCTGTGCCTTTGTAAGTTCTACCACCGCAATTTGTTTCGATCTTCAATCCGATCCCAAAGTAATAAAAGCCCTCACACAGATCCTTGCCATCGGCTGTAACCACAAAGGTCACAACTTCCTGGTTGGGATCGCTCCAGGGCTTCTCTTGAAACCATCCAGTGACCCTTTGGGCCGCGCCGTTGCCGTCATTAAATGTAAGCTGTACTAGGAACGGCGGAGGATCATGCGCTATCTCCCAAAACAGGTCATCAACGACATAGTTTCCATCATACGCGATCCGGCAGTCTAACGAATTGGGTGGTCGCGGCTTGTAACTCGCCAAAGACGCTCGGCATTCTTGCATCGCAAGGTCGACCAATTCCTGCTGGGAAAGGTCTCCGTCTGGCAGTTCGCAGTGAGTGACTAGCGCCGGTGCCCAAGCCAATACGCCACCAGACCCGGCGCAGTATGCAGCGTAGTGCCCATATTGTGAAAGCTCTTTATCTTGCGCGATAGCAGACGTTGCAACCAAGCTAGTTATGAACAAAACTATACGGACCATGCGTCAACCTCTGTAGCGGTGATGCTCAACGTTCTTAGATGTACAGCACACTAATTGAGGCGATTACCATTTCATACGAAAGATTGATCACTTTCATCGTCTTAGCGCTATGCACGTTGTGGGCATTGCTCCGCATACCTTTGATTTTTCAAGGATATAATGCCGGAGATTTGGTTTTCCCCCTGTGTACACTTGATACGGTCGCCATCTTTTCGGAGCATTTCCGTGCTGCAATATGTGAACATGTACTAGATAATCCCAGCCATGTAGGGCAACCTTATGGATTTTGGGGATATTATGGGATTGTTCCCTGCGATCGTTGGGTCTCTTCCGAGGAGCAAGACAACTTTTGTCGTAGCGTTTATGAAACTGAGGTTGGATCATTGTACGATCCTATGGGAGCATCCAGTGTTGTTACGTCTTTAGTTGGATTGTGGCTCTCTATGATCGCGGAGCCGCAATTTCGATCCATGTCGAGTAAGATCCGCCAGGATCACCTGATAGCTTGGTCCGAAGTCGATGAGCTAAGAATTCTAGACCTAAGGTTCAGGGTCAGCCTCATTCTGGGCGTTGGACTTGGCATTTTTGTATGTGGGTGGAGCATAGTGTTTCACCACGCCGGTTTACCCCACGGACAAGAGGAATGGGAACACTTACTTAGTTCTATCCTAATCTCGGCACTTGCAGGTTTCCGGCTGGGCACGTTGTCGGTTATGGGAGTTGCGGCGCGTCGAATAATGAAACGGTTCAAGTCGCTCAAACTAATAGGCGGGCACAATGATGGCATGGGTGGTGCCAAACCCGTTGGGGATTTCCTTGCCATCCAGGGCATGGTCTCCGCAATTCTACCGCTTTGGCTTTCGCTCTGGATCATGTTGCAATGGGTTCAACCATCTGTTTTCTGGACTTTTAACCAATGGCTTGGCATGCACTTGGTCATGCTAGTAGTCGCGCTTGGCTACTTTTGGTTTAGCTTCGTCTGGCCGTTCTTCAATATTGTCAGACTCTACAAAGTACAGCGGCGTAAACTGATCGAAACGTGGGAAAATAGAATCCACCAAGAAATAGCAGAGCAGAACCGTTCAGTTCATCAATGTGACGCGGTGCAGATAATCGAAAGCAACAAAAGCGCGACCGAGGCCCTTGAATTGGTCAAAGGCATGGCAACCGTCCCACTTGGCTTAGGGTTGCAAAGCCTATTCTCTCTTTCGGTCGTTTTCCCGACTTTGACCGCGGTGTTAACTTTCTTGATTACTTCCGATAATCTCAAAGAAATTTTAGAGCTCATTTCTACCCTCGTCTCTAAGTAGATAGGCTAAAACGACCGTTTTCGGCAGATAGTTTATGAGTATTTATTACATAATAAACCTTAAAAGCGTTTCCGATACGCCTACGGCACATTCTTATCTGCGTTGCGATAATTAACCTATCTTGTTGAAAAGCATGGATAACGGATTTAGCCCACACAGAGCTGGATTTGCGCG
>JBCCMR010000225.1:0-5720 GCA_039026255.1 Pseudomonadota bacterium | reverse complement strand
CACAACGGGCCCCGCCCAGGCTTCGGGCCGGTGCGACCACTCGGTGCGTGCGGGCTTTCGAATTGCATTCGAGCCAATCACCGGCAGGGTCAAACGGTTTATCGCAACGTGATTGACTGCATCCAACCGTCGGCGCAGCTGATTGGCCTTGCGACGCAGTTCCCGCAACTCCGATAGGGATGCCACCCGCGCCAGGCGCTGGCCGTCCTCCCAGCGGCGCAAAGCCCACCGGTGCTGCCGTTCGTGCCAATAGTCGCGCAACCGCCGCAACATCGCCTGTATCCGCTCGCTCAGGTTCCTGTCGGTGATAGGGTAGGGGTAAAATGGAAACAATCCCTTGCCGAAAGGCACATTGCCCAAATTTCAGCAACTTGCGCAACTGGGCCGTGTGCCATTGCCTTTGGGTTAACTAAAAAGGAATGGCGCGGCAGCGCCGCCGCTGGATTTATCGCAACCGGATGCGCCAGGACCTTCGATTTTACCCTCTGTTCAGTCGCCGGATCGCCCGGGCGATGGTTTCCAGTTGGGTGAAAATCATGCCGTCTGACATGGGCGCATCGGTGAAGTTGACCACCGATATGGATACCAGCCGATCGCCCGCCACCAGGAACGCGCGCCACTGTTCGGGGCTTGTGTCCGGAATGACGGGACCCGCTTCGTCGAGCGAATGCACATAAAAGGCAGCATTGTTCTCCATCGTGCCAAGGATCCGCACCTGGCCACCGTCACCGTGCGCGCTGAGCGCCCGGCGCCCCGCGGCGCTTTTGAAGAACCCCTCTAAGGTCTCGTCGCGCACCGCCCGGGTCATTTCAGCATCGGCCAATACGTTAACCAGCACCAACCCCCGGGCCGTGCGCACCTCGGCGTCGGTGTCACAGGGACCCATGACCACAAAGGCACCGTTGCTTGTGTCGCGGCTTTGGCGGTCATTGATGCAATAGCCCGCAGCATCACCCACGATGACGTCTTGCCCTGATACCGTGACCACTCGGGTGCCAGGGGTTGCGTCGGGCGTATCGTTTTGGCTGACCAGATCGGCCACCGGCGTACAGGCCGCCACCAACGAAAGCGCGACCGCGGTCCACTTGCCGAACCCCGTGATGCCCATTAGACCCCCTCGCACTCCGCTCCCTTGCACGGGCTACAGTATATGCTGCCGCAGATGAACGACAATTTTCGCGCCTTCGTGGCGCCCGCGGCGGCGCGTCGCGGAGCGGTGCGCCTGACGGTGGGGATTGTGGTCATGGTTTTGATCTACGGTTTTTTGACCTTCGCACTGATGGGCGTTTTCGCAGTGCTGTTTGTGCCCGACTTCACCGCTAACCCCACCGGCGCATTGGCCCGGGTGCAGTTGGATGTGATCCGGTTTGATACTGCGCGCGGAGTTCTTTTAATCCTGGTGACATTCACCGCCATGCTGGCGGGTGTCTGGATTGCGATCCTCATGGCCCACGGACGCGATTTGCCCACGCTACTCGGGCCGGGGCCCCACGGTCGCGCCGTTCGTCTGACCCTGATTGTGGCGGCACCGCTGATGGCGGTTGCGATACTGTCCGGCTTTTTGTCCTACGACCCGGTGCCCAACGTGCCCTTTACTCAGTGGTTGCCGCTGATGGCGCTGGCACTGCCGCTCTTGCTTTTGCAGGTCAGCGCGGAAGAGCTCGTCTTTCGCGGCTACCTCATGCAGGAATTCGCGGCCCGGTCGTCCCGGCGGGCCGTTTACCTGGTGCTCCCGGCAATCCTTTTCGGCGCGCTCCACTACGATCCGGCCACCCTGGGCCAAACCAATGCGCTGCTGGTTGTGCTTGCCACGGGGCTCTTTGGGTTGGTGGCGGGGGATGTGACTATGCGCACGGGCACCCTTTGGCCCGCAATCATCTTGCATTTCGCCAACAACGCCGTGGCCATGATGACCATTGCGCTTGACGGAACAATCACAGGCCTTGCCCTTTATGTCACTGCGGTCGACGTAACCGACGAGGCCACTGTCAGGGACTTTCTTCTGCGCGACATTCTCAGCTTCGGCGCGCTTTATCTCGTATGGTGCGCAATGGCCACGCGATTGCAAATCGGCGCCCCCTTGCCTATGTCTGCGACGTCCACAGGAGCCCAGCCATGAACTGGATTTCGAACTACGTGCGCCCGCGCATCAACTCGCTCTTTTCTCGGCGCGAAGTGCCGGAAAACCTTTGGACTAAATGCCCGGCCTGCGACACGATGCTGTTTCACCGGGAACTGGAGGCTAGCCAAAACGTTTGCCCCAACTGCGACCACCACCTGGGCCTGACCCCGCGCGACCGCTTTGCCAAACTCTTTGACGGCGGGCTTTACTCTGAACTTTCGGTGCCCGAGCCGGTCGCCGATCCGCTGTCGTTCCGCGACCAAAAAAAATACCCCGACCGCATGCGTGCTGCCCAACGCCAAACCGGCGAGAAGGAGGCGATGCTGGTTGGCGAAGGCGAAATCGGCCGCACCCACATGGTCGTCGCGGCCCAGGATTTTAGCTTTATGGGCGGGTCTATGGGCATGTATGTTGGCAATGCCATCATCACCGCGTGTCAGCAGGCGGTGAAACGCAAATGCCCACTGATCCTTTTCTCTGCTGCGGGTGGGGCGCGCATGCAAGAAGGCATCCTTTCGCTGATGCAGATGCCGCGCACAACCGTAGCAGTGCAGATGCTCAAAGACGCGGGCCTGCCCTACATTGTCGTACTCACCCACCCCACAACTGGCGGCGTAACGGCAAGCTATGCCATGCTAGGCGACGTTCAGATCGCAGAACCCGGGGCACTTATCTGCTTTGCGGGTCCTAGGGTCATTGAACAAACCATCCGTGAGCAATTGCCCGAAGGGTTCCAGCGGGCAGAGTACTTGCTCGACCACGGCATGCTTGACCGAGTGACCCACCGCAAAAACCTGCGCGATGAACTGATCACCGTCATACGCATGCTGCTGAAAAAGCCTCCCGCAATTAAGGGTGATTTACCGCCCCCTGGGCCTAGCACGGACGCAGATTTGCCAGCCGTTGCAATAGTGGCTGAGGCAGATCCGGCTGCGCCCGGCGCAGCAGAATTTGCCGACGCATCCCCAGCACAGCAAAATCAGCCCAAGGCACCAAAGACTGCCACCCGAAAGGCGCAGCAAAAGTGACTGGCGTCGCAGGAGCGTCAGGGCCGGTCGCGGGGTCCGACCGGGTGCTTGAGCGGCTGATGTCACTCCATCCCAAGGTGATCGACCTGACCCTGGACCGAATGCACCGGCTGTTGGATCGTCTGGGCAACCCGGAACGGGATCTGCCGCCGGTCATCCATATCGCAGGCACCAACGGGAAAGGATCCACCCTGGCGATGATCCGCGCGGGCCTTATCGCTGCGGGCCACAGTTGCCACGCTTACACCTCCCCTCACCTTGCACGCTTTCATGAACGCATCCGCCTGGGCGGGGACCTGATCGAAGAGAACGCCCTTATGGCGGTCCTAGAGGAATGCGAGGCCGCAAACGGCGACACGCCGATCACATATTTTGAGATCACCACCTGCGCGGCCCTACTGGCCTTCGCCCGGAGCCCCGCGGACTATACCCTGCTAGAGGTGGGGCTTGGCGGGCGACTGGACGCAACTAACGTGATTGAGGCGCCCGCGCTCACGGTGATCACACCGGTATCGATCGACCATCAGCAGTTTTTGGGCGACACGCTCGACGCTATTGCCGGTGAAAAGGCCGGAATACTCAAACGCAACACTTTTTGCGTAGTTGGCCCCCAAGAAGACGACGCCCAAGCAGTAATCGAGAGCCAAGCCGCGCGTGTCGGCGCCACGCTCAAATCCCACGGCCAGGACTGGCATGTGTGGGAAGAGGACGGGCGCACCTGCGTTCAGGACGAAAACGGGCTTTGGGATCTTCCGCTGCCGGCGCTCTTGGGGGCGCACCAGGTGTCGAACGCCGGCACCGCGGCGATGGCGCTGAGGCTTTTGGGGCTGGGCGAAAACGCAGCCGCCGCCGGCCTCAACGATGCAATCTGGCCTGCGCGTATGCAGCGGCTGACACGCGGCCCTTTGGTGGATGCGGCACCCAATGATCTCTGGCTCGACGGGGGCCACAACCCAGCAGCTGGCGCGGCCCTGGCCGAGACGCTGTCGCGCATCCCTGCGCGGCCGCTTCACCTGGTGTGTGGGATGCTCAACACCAAAGACGTGGCGGGTTACCTAACGCCGCTCGCCCGCATCGCAGACCACTTGCACGGCGTATCGATCCCGGGTGAGGCAGCGACGCTTTCCGCGCAAGACACAGTCGCGGCGGCCCAGGGCATCGGGCTAAGCGCTAGCGCCGCCGAAAGCACCGACGCCGCCATCAACCGCATACGCAAAACCGCGCCCAATGCGCGCATTCTTATCTGCGGGTCGCTTTACCTGGCTGGCCAAGTTCTGCGCGACAACGGCTAATCGCCACCTCAAAACGCAAACGGGGCGCTAATGCGCCCCGCCTGATTGTCATGCTAGTAAGACCGGTCAGATGCTGTCGTTGATCCAGCCTGCCAGCGCAGCCTTCGGCGCAGCGCCGGTTTTGTTGGCCACAACCGCTCCGTCTTTAAACAAGAAAAGCGCTGGGATACCCCGGACGCCTAGTTGCGCCGGAGAGTTGGGGTTTTCGTCGACGTTTACCTTAGCGATCTTCACTTTGCCCGCCAGTTCGTCCGACAGTTCTTCTAGCGCCGGGCCGATCTGTTTGCACGGGCCGCACCATTCAGCCCAAAAGTCGACAACCACCGGGATGTCGGCGTTGCGCACCTCGGTGTCGAAGGTGTCGTCGGTTACGGATACTGTTGCCATTGCGGCCTCCTATCTCTGCGTTGCGGGGGAACGTAAATATTGGCTCGTGGGGCGTCAAGGATCACCCATCCGGTCAAGAACCCCGTTCACCGCATCGTGCGGGATAGACATAAGCGTGCCGGTCGCGGTCCAAAGCACGGCAATCTCCACCTCCTGATCTGGGAAGAGTGCAGAAACCATCACCCGATAGGCCGCCATCTGTCGCAGAATACCCAATGGCACCTCCGGCACGGTTGCGGGCAATCGGGCGTTGGTTTTGAAGTATACCACCAGAACCCGGTCAGGGCCGATCACCAAGCGGTCAATTACCCCTTCCATGGGCCCCACCCCTGGCACATCCCCGGTAACCCCCACCTCGGCCAAAACCCCCGGCGCGAAAAGCCAGGCGAAGGCTGGGTCGTCGATGATCCGGGCGGCCTCAACCAAAAGGGCGGCGCGTTCGTCTGCGGTGGCCAACAGGTCATCTACCAAAAGCCGGGTTGCCAGACCCGCGCGATCTGGCGTGCCCGGCAAATGCTCCAGCAACAGATGGACCTGCCTACCTCGACGCAAGGCCTCTTCCTCGGGCAGGCCATCACCCCCAGGCAGCGCTTTTGGCCCGGGCAGGCGAGACGGGCTTTGGTGCCGGGACGGGGGCACAGCAGGGGCCACCGGGCTATCCAACCAAGCAGGGAGACTGGGCAGAGCGGTATCAACACCCCCGAAGGCCGTTCCTGGGTTCAGCGCCCATTCCGGTGACTGAACGCGCTGTATCGTCCCCACCCCTGCCAGGTCTTCGGTCGCGGGCGGGGTGTCCATGCGCAACAGTCCATCAGCGATGTGGGAATACCAGCAATCATCGCCTTGTTTACCTGCTCCGGCCACAATCAACCACTGCTCCGCCCGGGTCAT
>JBCCMR010000224.1:0-5760 GCA_039026255.1 Pseudomonadota bacterium | reverse complement strand
TCGCGATTTCACCCATCATGCGCACCTGATGCTGCTCGGTCTGCGCGCCGGTTTGATCGTTGTCGAGCACGATCATCGCGGCCTCTTCCGGGTTTTCCTCCGCCCATTTCCAGCCTTTCATGGAGGCGCGCACAAAGCGCACCATCTTGTCGGAAAACGCCGGGTCGGAGAGGTTTTCTTCAAGCACGTAAAGACCGTCTTCTAAAGTCGCTACGCCCTGCTCTTCGTATTTGAAGAGCACCAGTTCTGCCGGTGTGAGACCCGCGTCAATGACCTGCCAATATTCATTGTAGGTCATGGTCGACACGCAAGCTGCTTGGCCGTTCAAGATCGGGTCAACGTTGAACCCTTGCTTAAGCACTTCGACCCCCTCGGCGCCGCCCTCGGTGGGCAGGCCAAGCTGGCTCATCCAGCTAAGGAACGGAAACTCGTTGCCAAAGAACCAGACGCCTAGGGTCTTGCCTGCGAAATCAGCGGTGGTTGCCACGCCTGCGTCCTTGCGGCAGGTCAGCATCATACCCGACGATTTGAAGGGCTGCGCGATGTTGACCATCGGCAGGCCTTTTTCGCGTGCGGCCAGGGCCGCGGGCATCCATTCGACGGTCACATCCGCTCCGCCCCCGGCCAGCACCTGGGTAGGCGCGATGTCCGGGCCGCCCGGCTTGATCGTCACATCCAGGTCCTCTTCGGTGTAGTAGCCGTTTTCCAACGCCACATCGTAGCCCGCGAACTGCGCCTGGGTGACCCATTTCAGCTGCAGTGTTACCTCGTCGGCGGCCATGGCCGCACTTGCGAGAAGCGACAGCGCCCCGGCGGTAAGTGTTGTTTTTAGGTTCATGAGAAGTCTCCTCTATTGGATTGAAATATGGACTGTTGATCAGCCTCTTTGTGAAGGGTGCCAAAAGGTTACCCGTTTTTCTAGCCAGGCAACGAGCCCGTAGAAAGTGGTGCCGACAATGGCAGCCACAACGATCTCGGCCCAGACCAGGTCGATTGAAAGGCTACCCACCCCCGTGGAAATGCGAAAGCCCATTCCCCGGGTGGGGGAGCCAAAGTACTCGGCGACGATGGCCCCGATAAGCGCAAGCGTCGTCGCAATCTTGAGGCCGTTGAAGATGAAGGGCATCGCGGCGGGTAGCCGCAGTTTCAAAAGCGTGGCCCCGTACCCTGCCGCGTAGGTGCGCATCATGTCGCGCTGCATGGCGTCGGTTTCGCGCAGACCCTGCACGGTGTTCACAAGGATCGGAAAAAACACCATCACCACCACCACGGCAGCCTTCGACTGCCAATCAAAGCCGAACCAGTTTACCAGGATGGGCGCGATCCCCACGATGGGCAGAGCGGCCACAAAGTTGCCGATGGGCAAAAGCCCGCGGGTCAAAAACGCGCTGCGGTCGATGGCCAGCGCCACCAGAAACGCCGCCGCCGCACCGATGAGAAAGCCGCGCAGGGCGCCCTTGAGCACCGTCTGCACAAAGTCCACCCAAAGTATATCGGTCGAGGCCGTGAAGGTCGCCCCCACCTGGGTGGGAGCGGGCAGGATCACTGCCGGGATCGCCAGCCCCATCACCAACCCCTGCCAGATCGCCACCAGCGCCAGGCCGAAAAGCACAGGCACTGCAACCCGCACGGGCAAGCGCTCCGCGACGGCGGAGTTGGCCAGGCGCACGTTGAGCGCCCAGGCCGCCAGCCAAAAGAGGATTGCGCCCAAAAGCCAGGTCATGGGGCAAATCCCATGCGTCTAAGCGTCAGCTGCTGGGCCGCATCGAGCGCAGTCACCAGCAGCCCCGCCAGGATCGCCGCGCAAAAGAGCGCGGACCAGATGGCCAGCGGCGTGCCGAACTGGTCGCCGATCAGGATGCGTGCACCCAGCCCACTGATCGCTCCCGTGGGCAACTCGCCCACGATTGTGCCCACCAGGGCCGCGGCGATCCCCACCTTGAGCGAGGTAAAAAGAAACGGCACTGACGCAGGCAGCCGCAGCGCCAGGAAGGTTTGAAAGCCGGTGGCGCTATAGGTCCGCAAAAGGTCCAGCTGCGCGGGCGCGGGAGACCGCAAGCCCTTGACCATGCCCACCAGGACCGGGAAATAGCAGAGATATGCCGATATGATCGCCTTTGGCACCCCGCGCCCGTCGATCCCGGCTTGGTTCGACAAAACGATGATCATCGGCGCCAGGGCCACGATGGGCACGGTCTGGGAAATGATCGCCCAAGGCATCAGGCTCATGTCCACAACGCGGGAATAGACGATGGCCACCGCCCCAAGGATGCCCAAGCTTGTGCCCAGGAGAAACCCCCAGAGGGTAGAGCGCAACGTGATCCAGCCGTGGTAGATAAGCGACCGTTTCGACCAGGTGCGCCCACGCAGGACCATGGCACCGGTGGTTTTCCAAAGCTCGGCCCCGACCTGAGCCGGGGTCGGCAAACGTGGCCGGTCCAGGTCGTAGCCCGCCGCTACATGGCCCCGGTTGTCGGCCATCAGGCGCCAAACCGCCACATCCCGGCGCGCCACGCTGCCCTCGGGCGTGACCGGCGCCCCGGCGCGCTCTGCGATATCAAGCGCGGCGCGGATGTTCATAGGCGCCACGGCCGCCCACCAGACGCCCACGATCAAAGCAAGAACCGTCAAGACCGGTAGCACGTTACGCATGGGTCGCCCGCCTATTCATAGCTGTGACCTGCGCGCAGGCCTTCGCGCACCCTTTGGGCAATGGCCAGGAATTCGTTTGTGTCGCGGATATTAAGCGGACGCTCTGCCGGAAGCGGGCTTTCGATCACGTCGGTGATGCGCCCGGGCCTGGGCGACATAACGACGATTTTGGTGGACAGGTAGACCGCCTCGGGGATGGAGTGGGTAACGAAACCGATGGTCTTTTCGGTCTTAGCCCAAAGCGTGCGAAGCTGTTCGTTCAGGTGGTCGCGGACAATTTCGTCAAGCGCGCCGAAGGGTTCGTCCATCAGCAAGATAGCCGCATCAAAGGCCAGCGCCCGGGCGATGGAGGCCCGCTGCTGCATGCCCCCCGAAAGCTGCCAGGGATATTTGTTTTCGAACCCGCTCAGGTCTACAAGCTCCAACACTTTGCGGGTGCGTTCGGCCCGTTCGGCAGCCGGGTAGCCCATGATCTCAAGCGGCAGCTTCACGTTGCGTCCAATGGTGCGCCAGGGGTAAAGACCCGCCTGCTGAAAGACATAGCCGTAGGCGCGGGCGCGCCGGGCGTCGTCTGGGGGCAGGCCGTTGACCGTAAGGCTGCCCGCGGTGGGCTTTTCCAACGCGGCCACGCAGCGCAAAAACGTGGTCTTGCCGCAGCCCGAGGGGCCGATAAAGCTGACGAAGTCGCCCTTTTCGATATCGAGCGTCACGCCAGATAGCGCGTGCACCGGGCCGTCGTTGGTCTGAAACGTCAGGTCCAGGTTTTGCGCGGATACGACCGGGCTTGTTGCGGGGCTTACTGCGGGACTCATTGCGGGCGATCCCAAAGCTTGGGTTCAGAGAACTCAACCGAATTGCCCGCCGGATCCCGGACATAGATTGACCGGGCGCCAGTAGGCCAGCAAAAATCCGCCTCGATCTCGATGCCCTGCGACTGCAGATGCCCGGCCCAAGCATCAAGCGTCTCCCCGGGCACGCGAAAGCACATATGCCCCGGTCCGCGCGCCCCGTGGCCGGGGACGGGAAAGGGACCACCGGAGGTTTCGGTCGCGCCTTCAAGAAAGATCAAAAGCATCCCGGGTCCGCAGCCGTAGAACCGGTGGCGCCCGTCGGCGCGCATCACCTCCGACAAACCAATCGTTCCCCCGTAAAAGGTATGGGCGCGGTCAAGGTCATCTACGTAAAGCGCGGTTTCTAGAATGGCGTCGGGGGGCGTCACTGGGCGGGCTCCGGCGCGGGTAGCGCGGCCAAGGCCGTGGCGATTTCGTCGCGCGCGGCGGTGCCCAAGGGGCGCAGCGGAAGGGGCGGCGGCGTGGCGCCAAGCCCGATTAGTTCCGAAACCTCGTGAATAACGCGGATCGAGCCGTAGCGGTCAAAGGTCGCCAGCAGAGACGCTAGGGGGTCTGCAGCCGCCGCCAAATCCCTGTCATCTGCCCGGGCTGCCCAAAGCCGCGAAGCCGCTTCAGGCAACGTGCCCGCCAGAACCGAATACCATGCCGAAGCCCCCGCGCGCAGGGCGCCCAGAATCGCGCTATCGCCCGAATATCCCAGGGAAAACCCGGTCGTGGTCGTCACCCGTAGCCGGGCCAATTGCCCGGCGAAATCACCGCCCGGGGCGGGCGGATTTTTGACACCCGATACGCCCGTTATCACTGAGAGCCGGGCCAAAAGAGTTTCGGACACGGCGAAATGGGTGGTGCCCGGGTTGTTGTAAACCAAGATCGGAAGCCCGGTTGCCTGGGCTACGTCTTGGAAAAGGTGAAAGACATCGTCGTCGGTTAAGGGCAAGTACGACACCGGTGCCAGAAGAAGCCCGGCCGCGCCGGCGTCCTCTGCTGCGCGGGCATAGGCGATAACCTGCGCTGTATGGTGCGCGCCGATCCCCGCCAGCACCGGCTTTGCGGCCGCCTCGATCCCAGCCCGCAGCGCTCGGTCCCGCTCCGCAGGGGTCAGGTACATGTAGCTCCCCGTGGAGCCCAAAAGCCCGATTGTCGCCACGCCCGGATGGTCCAGGCGGCCCACCAGACGTTGTAGGTGGTCGGTATCCACCCGCCCCGCGCCCGGGTCTGTGGGCGTCACCGCAAAGGCAGAAAGGCCGTGGAACGGCGCCATCACACCCCCGTGGCCGGGATGCCCGTGCGGGTGACCGGCCGCGGCGCGGTCAAGTCCTTCCACTGGCTGAGCGCTTTGTTGACGGTGCCCATGGGGTCACGCTTCACAAACTTGCCGTGGCCCTCTTCGGTGCGGATTTCGCCGTCGTGCACGGCCACCTTGCCCCGGGTCAGCGTGAACCGCGGCAGGCCTTTGACCGCGTGGCCCTCGAAGACGTTGTAGTCGATAGCTGACTGCTGGGTACCCGCGGTGATGGTCTTTTCCTTTTCCGGGTCCCAGACGACCAGGTCCGCGTCCGCCCCCACCAACACCGCGCCCTTTTTGGGATAGCAATTCAGGATCTTAGCGATATTTGTGGAGGTCACGGCGACAAATTCGTTCGGGGTCAGGCGACCGGTTGCCACCCCGTGGGTCCAGAGCATGGGCATCCGGTCCTCAAGCCCGCCGGTCCCGTTAGGGATCTTGGAAAAGTCGCCCACGCCGGTGCGCGTCTGCTCGGTGGTAAACGCGCAGTGGTCGGTGGCCACCACCGAGAGCGAACCTGACGTCAGCCCATGCCAGAGGCTTTCCTGGTGCTTTTTGTTGCGGAAGGGCGGCGACATCACCCGGCGCGCGGCGTGGTCCCAGTCGTCGTGGAAGTATTCGCTTTCGTCGAGCGTCAGGTGCTGGATCAGCGGCTCCCCCCAGACGCGCTTGCCCTGCTGGCGGGCCCGGCGGATCGCTTCGTGGGCTTCTTCGCAGGAGGTGTGCACCACATAAAGCGGCACGCCCGCCATATCGGCGATCATGATGGCGCGGTTTGTGGCCTCGCCCTCCACCTGGGAGGGCCGCGAATAGGCATGCGCCTCGGGCCCAGTGTTGCCTTCGGCCAAAAGCTTGGCGGTCATCTCCGCCACCAAATCGCCGTTTTCGGCGTGAACCATGGCCGTGGCGCCCAACTCGGAGAGCCGTTTGAACGACGAGAATAGCTCGTCATCGTTGACCATCAGCGCGCCC
>JBCCMR010000223.1:0-5817 GCA_039026255.1 Pseudomonadota bacterium | reverse complement strand
GGTGCGCCCCGGCGCGCGCGGGTAGTCGGCGCCGCCGGGGCGCTTTCGGCGGTCATTGGGCCGCCACGGCGCGGCAGTCCTGGGCCAGTTCGCCGCTGTCCAGTTCCACCACCCGGTCGCATCGCGCGGCCAATTCGGGGGCGTGCGTCACCAGGATCAGCGTCGCCCCGTGGCGGTCACGAAGATCAAAAAGCAGGTCCATCACGCGCGCCCCTGTGGCCCCGTCGAGGTTGCCCGTAGGCTCATCTGCCAAGAGCACCTCCGGGCGCCCCACCACGGCGCGGGCCAGCGCCACGCGCTGCTGTTCGCCGCCCGACATCTGCGACGGGTAATGCCCACCCCGGGCGCCTAGCCCTACGGCGTCCAGTTCCGCCCGCGCGCGGTCAAACGCATCCGTGGCACCCGCCAATTCGAGGGGCAGCGCCACGTTTTCCAGGGCCGTCATGGTCGGTATCAGGTGGAAAGACTGAAACACCACGCCCATATGGTCCCTGCGGAAGCGCGCTAGGCGGTCTTCGTCCAGGGGGGCCAGGTCCTGGCCCAGAACGGACACGATGCCCGATGTAGCCCGCTCAAGCCCGCCCATGAGCATCAGGAGAGACGATTTGCCAGACCCCGACGCCCCCGTGAGCCCCAGTGTTTCGCCGCGTTCCACGCTCAGTGTGATGCCCCGCAAGATGTCGACCACCCCGGCGTTGCCGGGCAGCGAGAGCGCCACGTCTTTTAGATCGAGAACCGCCATGGGGAAGCCTTTTCGCTTGGGCTGGGTAGATGCCCTGACAGGTAGCATCGCGGTCCTGGCCATCAACCTTTCGGTTGCCTGGGCCGAACCGATCACCATCGCCGCCCTCGGCGACAGCCTGACCCAGGGGTTTGGCCTGCCGGTGGCCGAAGGCTTTGTACCCCAGCTTGAGGCGGCCCTGCGCGACCGGGGCGCGGACGTGGTAGTTGTGAATGCCGGCGTGTCGGGCGACACCACCGCAGGCGGACTGTCGCGCATCGACTGGACGCTCACGCCCGATGTGAACGGGCTGATTGTCGCGCTCGGCGGCAACGACCTTTTGCGCGGACTGCCGCCCGAGATGTCTCGGGCCAATCTCGATGGGATACTCGACCGGGCGGGCGAGATGCCGGTGCTTTTGGTGGGCATGGAGGCGCCAGGCAACTTTGGACCGGAGTTCAAAGCCGCCTTCGATGCGATCTACCCCGATCTGGCCGCAAAACATGGCGCGCTTTATTTCGAGGCGTTTCTGGCGGGGTTAACCGATCTGGATGACCTGCCCCGAGTAATGCGCGAATATATGCAGCCCGACGGCATCCACCCAAACGCCGCGGGCGTTGCGCTGATTGTCGAGGCCATCGCGCCCGCGGTAATGGAGTTGGTGGCCGCAGCCGAAGCCGCCCGGGACCCGTCCTAGACGCCAGGTACCACGCAGGACCGGGCAGTACTGGGCAAGGCCGAGATCGCTCTGGCCAAAGCGGTACGCGGGCGAGCGTGGCATGGCCACAGCGTGGCGCGGTTGTTGGTGCGGTGCCTCTCAGGCGCCAGCGCGGGCCCGGCGGGCGTCCCGGAAGCTCTTTATGAAAAAGACCATGGCCAGAACTGTTGTGATCACCATGAGGATCGACCGGATCAGCGGACCAGCTTCACCGCTGGTCAAAGCCGACGAAAGTGGCATGTAAAGCGCGATCAGAACCACCAAGGTCAGCGTGACCGCCACATGGGCCACGACCTTGTTTTCGGCCCGCACGCCCGGGTAGCAGACGACCAGAGCCATGCCGAAGAGCGCCGGGATGAACGTTGTCAAAGACCCGCCACTGGTAGCCACATAGGCCCAGATGGACACCAAGATTAGTGTTGCCGCGTTGATTAGGCTGGCGGTGTGGGCTTTCATCGGAATCTCCTCAGCTGGTTGCTGGGCCATATAGCCTACAATGGGGCCGTCGCCCACGGGTGCGTTGAAATTCCGCAGGCCCAGGGCCGCGCCGCGGGCGCCGACAGCTTTGCGCTTAGAAGAGATGCAGGCTATCGTAATCCGGCCAGGCCGTGTGCGCCGGGTTTGCGTGGGCTGACCGCGGCAATCCGGCCCCCCGTCCCAGCCTCCCGAACGTGTCCCTGGCCGGGCCCCCGGCCGCATACTTGCCGCGAAGTGCCTGCCATGCCCCACCCCGACTACCCCCATGAGGCAACCGCCGACCTGCCTGGCGTGGCTTTCAGCGCCATGCGCCGCATTATTCTGGCCCAGGCGGAAAGCGCAAAGCTGACAGTGCTCGAGGACACCGAGGGCAAACTGACGGTGGAAACCGCCCACGGGTTGATCGGGTTGCGCCCGGGCGCCAGCGCCGAGACCGCAGGCATGGTCGCCGGCGAAGACGCCCGTTGGCTGTTTGTCATGAAAAACGCGGTGGTCGCGCAGATGCAGCACCTTATGCCCACTGTGGCCGAGGCGATGCGCTGGTCGGACCACGATGCACCGGGCTCCATGCCGCCCAATTTCGCCTTTGTGCGAGTGACGGATGTGGCGCCCCTGGGCAAGGTTTTCCTGCGCGCGACGCTCAAAGGCGAAGACCTGTCGGCCCACGGCGACGCCTCGATCCACTTTCGCCTGGTACAACCGCCGCAGGGCGCCCCGGCGGAATGGCCCAGCGCGGCGCCGAACGGGTCGATTAAGTGGCCCGAAGGGGCTGGCGCTCCGCACAAGCCCGTCTACACCACCCGCTACATCGACCACGCCAAGAACGAACTGATAACTGATATCTATGTGCATGACGGCGGGCGCACTACCGCCTGGGCGCAAGAACTTATGGCGGGCGGACGCGAACGCCAAGTGGTGGGGGTCGTGGGACCCGCGGGCGGCGGGCTTTTGCAGGCCGACCATGTGCTGATGGCCAGCGACGAAACCGGCTTCCCAGCCGCGGCGCGCCTGCTGGAGAACCTGGGCCACGGGGCGCGCGGAACGCTCCTCCTGGAGGCGGACGAAGGCGCCGCCTGCGACTATCCTATCGCCGCGCCCCCGGGGATCGAAACCCGCTGGCTCAGCCGCGCCAAAGGCGAAAGCCTAGGTGCCGAAACGCAAGCGGCCCTGGCCGCTCACCCTGGCGCCAAGATCTGGTTCGCGGGGGAACGGGGCCAGGCCACGGCCCTGCGCCAGGCGGCCCAGGACGCCGGATGGGACAAAGGCGACCTGCGCATTTCGGGGTTCTGGAAAGACCAAACCGCCGACCTGTGACGGGCACGTGATCAGCGAGTAACCCGCGCGCAAACCCCTAATGACTTGGGCGGGGTCGCCCAGGACGCGCCAGCCCCCGCGCGACGCTTAGTAGACGTCGCGCACGTAGCGCTTTTCTCGCTTGAGACGGTTGACGTAGTCGACCGCCCCTTCCGCCGACAGCCCGCCGTGGGTTTCCACGATCTGATGAAGCGCGGCATCCACGTCCTTGGCCATGCGGGTCGCGTCGCCGCAGACATAGAAGTGACCGCCCTCTTCCAATTGCGCAAAAAGGTCCTTGCCGTTTTCAGCCATGCGGTGCTGGACATAGATCTTTTCCGCTTGGTCGCGGGAAAACGCCAGGTCAAGCCGGGTCAAGAGCCCGCTTTTGCTGAACGCGCCGATCTCGTCTTCGTAGATGAAGTCGCTCGCCCGGCGCTGGTCGCCGAAGAAGAGCCAGTTGGTGCCCGTGGCCCCGCGGGCCTTACGCTCTTCCAGGAAGGCGCGGAACGGGGCAAGCCCGGTGCCCGGCCCCACCATGATCATGGGTACGCTATCGTCGCCCGGGACCCGGAAGCTTTTGTTAGGCGACATGAAAATGCCCGCCTCGGCCCCCTCGGGCACGTAATCGGCCAGGAAGGTAGAACACACGCCCCGGTGCGGGCGGCCCCCGTGCATCCAGCGCACGGCGGCCACGGTCAGGTGCACCTCACCCGGGTGGGCCTTGGGGCTCGACGAAATCGAATAGGCCCGGTGCTGCAGCGGCTTGAGCCAACCAACCACCTGCGCCGGATCAAGCGCCATGTCTGCGTTCAGGTGCAATAGGTCGAGAGCGTCTTTCCCCCAGAGGAAGTGTTCCAGCGCTTCCTTATCGCCGTTGCCCACTACGTGGGACAGTTCGTCGTCACCAGCCAGCGCCTCAATCCCGCGGATCATTTCCCGCGAAGGGGTCATGATCTCGAACCGCTTAGTCAAAAGCTCCCCCAGGGGGGCGTCGTGACCGGCCACGGCGGCGTCTGCCGGGGCGCCCATCCGCTCTAGCCACATCTCTACCAGGTCCGGTGCGTTCACGGGCATCACGCCCAGCGCGTCGCCAGCCTCGTAGGTCATGGCGCTGTCATCCAGATCAAAGGCGATGTGGCGAATTTCCTTGGCGGATTTCGGCCCGGAAAGGACCCGGTTTTCGCGCATGACCGACACGTAGGGGTTTTTGCGGCCCCAGCCCGATTTGGCTGTTTTCGCAGGCGCGGGCGCCGGTGCGGAGGTGGCAGGGCCCGCCTGCGGGATGGCGTCGTTAAGCCACGCTTCGGCCAGGTCTTCGTAATCCACGTCGCAGTCCACCCGTTCGAGGATGCGCTTGGCGCCCAACTGTTCGAGACGGGTATCTACCAGCTTACCCGCTTGGCAGAAGTGTTCGTAGCTGCTGTCGCCCAGGGCCAGCACGCCGTAATTCAAGCTTTCGAGCCGAGGCGCTGTGGACGCGGTCAACGCATCCCAAAACTGGTGGGCGTTGTCGGGCATTTCCCCTTCGCCGTAGGTGGACACGACTACCAGAAGGTTCTCCATCGTGGCCAACTGTTCCGGTCCCACCTCATCCATTTCGGCAACGCGGGGATCATAACCTTTGGCGCGGGCCTTGTCGGCAGCTTCGGTGGCCAGGATTTCGGCGGTGCCGGTCTGCGTGCCGTAAAGGATATCGAGCGGCGGCGCCGCCACCTGGGCCGAAGGCGCCGCCTGGGCTGCGCCCCCGCCCATGGCAAGACGCGAATGCAAGCCCGCCAGAAACCCGCCAAGCCAATGTTTCTGGTCGTCAGAAAACGGCGCGTCAGCGGGAATGTAGGGGACTTTGGTCAGGCTGTCGGTCATGTCGGTTACTCCGCGGCCTGGCGCGCGACCACGTCGGGCAGGCTGGTCTGGGCGAAAAGGGCGTCGAAGCTGGGGATGTCACCCAGTGCGGCGCGGTTTTTGCGGTCTTGGTGTAGGATCCAGGAATAGGTGCCGGGGCTGTCCATGCTCAGAATATTGCGCAGGCTCAGGGCGCGCTTAAAGTCTGCCAGACGCTTGTTGGACACAAGCACCGCTAGGCCTGCATCGTCGTAATCTTCGATTGCCTTCTTCGCATGCTTGGCCAGCGCCGCCATGAGCGAGAAATCCTCGGTCAAGATCAAGTTGCGCGCGGCTTTGTCCCGCGCGGCCTGGGTGCCCGATCCTACACGCTTTGCGGCGATAACTTGCGCCTGTTCTAGGACAGTATAGCTGTTGATCAGGCGGAACATCTCTTCGGTGTCCATCTCGCCATAGGCCGGGACCTGTCCCTTGTTGACCGGGCGGCCCTGTTTCCACGCGGATTTCAGCACAGTCACCTGGTGGGCGGCCAACGCGGTGGAAAGCTCTTCGACGAGTTCCTTACGGCCCCGGGTGGCCAAGATCGCGTCAGCATCCTGGTACTGCAACAGCGCTTTAGGCATGATCCAAGCCATGTGGCGGCGGGTTTCATCCCAGTTCTGCAAAAGGTCGGTGCCGACAGCCGACCTGGTCGCCTCCACGTGCCAGCGCAGCATCTGCTTGATCGCCTCTTCGTGGATCGAGGCGTGCTCGGACCCGTCGG
>JBCCMR010000222.1:0-5855 GCA_039026255.1 Pseudomonadota bacterium | reverse complement strand
CTTTCGTCCATCGAAAAATTGACGTTGATACTGTCGCGCAGTTCCGCGGGCCACTCGGCCTGGGCCAGGGCCACGGTTTCGCGCACCAGCGACACGGTGTTGATCAGGTTCACGCCCTTGCGTTTCACCACCTGGAGCGCGACCGTGGTTTCGCCGTTGTAGCGCGCCGTGCCCTGTTGGTCTTCGAAGGTCAAGCGGATCTCGGCCAGGTCTGACAGCGTAATCACCCGGTCGCCGTTTACCTTGATCGGCAGGTCATAGACGTCCTGCGCCTCATCAAACGCGGAGGGCACCTTGACAGAAAAAGCGCCGTTGGCGGTTTCGACCTCGCCCGCGGCGATCAGTTGGTTGTTGTTGTTCACCGCGTTAATCAATTCGCCAGCCGTGACATTGTAGGCTTCAAGCTTGAGCGGGTCGATCAGCACCTCGACCATTTCGTCCCGGTGCCCGGCAAGCCCGGCCTCCAGGACCGGTGGCAGGGCCTCCACCCGGTCTTGCAGGTCTTTGATTACGCGCAACAGCGTCCGCTCGGGGATCTGACCCGAGAGCGACACCACAAGGATCGGAAATTCAGAGAAGTTAATTTCGGTGATGACCGCCTGTTCGGCCCCGTCCGGGAAGGCGGCTTCGGCTTGGTTAACCTTATCGCGCACATCGGCAATGGTGGCGGTCTTGTCCCAGCCGAACTCAAATTCGAGAGCGACAGCGGCAAAGCCCTCGGCGGCGGTGCCGGAAAAGGACTTCAGCCCGTCCACATCCTGCAGTTCGGATTCGAGCGGTTTTACGATCAGCTTTTCGCTGTCTTCCGCGCTGACGCCGGGAAAGGGCACCGACACAAAAAGCGCCGGAATATCGATGTCAGGTTCGCCCTCTTTGGGGAGAGAGCCATAGGCATAATACCCGGCGGTTAAGGACATGACCACAAAAGCAAGGATCATACGGGCCCGGCCCGAGGCCCAATCGACAATACCTGTCATGATGCGTTTTCCCGGTAGCGAACGGTCACCCGGCGACCGTCAGTCACAAATTCCTGGCCTACAACAATCACGTCGGCCAGCTCTGGCAGTCCGGCCACCCAGACGCCGTTTTGATCTTCGTTTACGATATCCACAGGCATGAAGCGCGCGCGACCCTCTTCCACGGTGCGCACGCCCAGGCGGCCCGCGTCATCCAGAGTGAGTGCACTTTGCGGCAGCAGATGACCCTTTTCTCCTGACAGGGCCACGAAGATTTCGGCCGTGGAGTTGTCGCGGATTGATAAATCATCGTTTGGCACGGTGATCTCGACTCGGAAGGTCCGCGTTAACGGATCGGCTGAGCGCGAAATAAACGTCAACCGTCCGCCTATTTCGCGTCCTCCGATCAGGCGCGCGCCCGCAAGGCCGCCCACCTCTATCCGGCGCACCTGATTTTCGGTCGCAAAACCCACCAGTTTGATGGGGTTAAGTTGGATCACGCGGGCGCAGGCACCCCCGGGCTGCAAAAGCGCGCCGAATTCTGCGGTGTCACTTTCTAAAAGACCCGAAAATGGGGCTTGTATTTCAAGTAGTTCCATTTCCTTCTCTGCGCGCTTTACTTGGGCTTGCGCGGCTTCCAGGGCGGCAATGCGCGAAATGGCGGTCGTTTCGGCGGCAAAACCCCGTTCAACTAGCGTGGCAGAGACCTTGTTATTGGCTTCCGCCTCAGCCAGGCGCGCGCGGGCCTCAGCAAGACTTGCCTCTTTTGTGCCGGGGTCAAGCTTGCAAAGCAGTTCGCCTTCTTCAACCATGGAGCCTTTGCGCAGTGGCGTCGAAACCACTAGCCCTTGAGTTTCGGCCTTTGCATCCACCAGACGAAAAGCTTCGGTGCGGCCACGCAATACAATGCCCCGGGTGACGGGCTGCGCTTCGGATTTCAGAGCGACGACAGCCACGGCGGCCTTTTCCTCGGTTTCCGGGGTCTCAGCAGTCTCTTCGGCTTGGGCCGCGCCCGCCAATGCCAATAGCGTGTCGCGCTCAAGGACCAGCATGTAAACGAAGCCGCAAACCAGTGCCGCGGTCAAAAGGGGCATCACGCGCATGGGGTCCTCTCAGGGGTTGAGTGCGCTCGCGAAAATAAGCATTGCTTACGATATAGGCCCAGCCTGCGGTGCCTTCAAGCAATCTTCGCCTGTCAAATGCTATGGTTCTGAAAAGCCTAGTGCGTCGAGCGCGGCGCCGGGTGGCGTTGCCCGGGCAGGGGTGCGTTTGGGCTTTGCATGCGGTGCACAAACCCCATATGTTCCGCGAAATTTCAAGGGCGAGGTCGGGTGTGAGCGAAACCGATTCCTTCATTAACGAGGTCACCGAAGAGGTTCGGCGCGACCAACTTTACGGCTACCTGCGCCGCTACGCCTGGATAGCTGTGGTCGTGGTTCTGGGGGCTGTGGGTTACACCGCCTGGAACGAATATTCCAAAGCCACCACCGCCGCAGCTGCGCAAGCAAAGGGCGACGCCGTGCTTAGTGCTTTGGAAGCTGGGGATGCGGCAGCCCAAGCGGAGGCGTTATCGCAAGTCGACGCCGGAGAGGCGGCTCAGATCGTGGCCCTGCGCCGGGCAGGGGCCCTGGTCGAGGCAGGCGACACCGCTGCGGCCGTCACGCTGTACAACGAAGTCGCGACTTCGGCAGACCCTGTCTATGCGGAATTGGCGATCTTGAAAGCTGTTATCCTTCAAGGTCAGGCCATGGCGCCTGCGGACCGTTTGGCCGCACTAGAACCCCTAAGTACCCCAGGCGCTCCCTACAGACCCCTGGCGCTGGAACAGATGGCAATCGCGGAAATGGACGCCGGCGATAACGACGCGGCCATTGCCCGGCTGACAGACCTGATCCAAGACAGCGAAGCTACCGACAACCAGCGCTCTCGGGTTGGTCAGCTTTTGGTTGCCTTAGGCGGCCAGCTTCCGGACCTGACGGAATTGCTTTCCGGCGGGTGAAACGGCTACATGGGGCAAAACAGACGATCCCCGGGGGGCAGGTGGATGGGCACGACTGATTTCAGCATGGGCAGCTTGCGTGTGCACGCCGGGCAAAACCTGGCCGGTCACGTGATGCTGGGTATGGGCATGGCGTTTTTGGCGCTTGCCCTCGCCGCCTGCGGCCAGCGTGAACCTAACCTGCAGGGTGAAAGGCTCGACATTCGCGCGCCCCTAGACGGCGAAGCGCCCGCCGAGCCCGAGGTCCGTGCCGACCGCCTGGCAATCCCCGCGCCTGCGGTCAACGCCGCCTGGACCCATCGCAACGGCAGCGCTGAACACACCTTGCGCCACCCGGCCCTGAACAGCACGCTGACCCGGGTCTGGGGCGCAAATATCGGCACCGGTAACAGCCGCAAGCTCCAGATCACGGGTGATCCCATCGTTGCCGGTGGGCGCGTTTTTGCCATGGACGCCAGCGCCGGTGTGCGCGCTTTCACCCCCGCGGGCGACCCGGTCTGGACCGCGGACCTAACTCCGCCTAACGAACGCAACGGCGAAGTGTCTGGCGGCGGCCTGGCTTTCGGCAGCGGCATTTTGGCAGCCACTACGGGTCACGGCGATGTCTTTGTGCTTGATCCCGCCACAGGAGATGTGCGTTGGCGCCACCGCATGCCGGGTTCTATAAGCGTGCCGCCGGTGATCACTGGCGACGTGGTTGTGGCCGTCGGCCGTGACAACACGGCCATGGGGCTTGACCTGGAAAACGGCCGCATTCTTTGGCAGCAGCTTAGCCCAGGCGACATCGCAGGCGTCGCTGGTGCCGGAGCGCCGGCCGCCAAAGGCAACTTGGTCGTGATCCCCTACGCCAGTTCCGAAATCATCGGCGTGGCCGCCCGCAACGGTGTTCGCGCCTGGTCGTCGGCCGTCACCGGCGCCGAAAAGGGCATTGCGCGGGGCTTTGTGCGCGCGCTTAGCTCGGATCCGGTGATCGACGGCAATACGCTTTACGTGGGCAATCAATCTGGGCGCGTCGCGTCGCTGGACCGCCGGTCGGGGGCCACAAATTGGATCGCCCGCGACGGCAGCTATACGCCTGTCTGGCCCGCAGGCGGGGCGGTTTTTATCGTAACCGATAATTTCCAGGTGAAACGCCTAAACGCCTCCGACGGGGCCGAAGTCTGGTCCGCCGACTTGCCAGGCTACAAGGCCAACCGCGACCGGCGTCGCAAGGCCGCCTTCGCCCATTTCGGACCCATCCTGGCGGGCGGGCAGCTTTGGGTGGCGGGCTCTGACGGGTTTTTACGCAGCTATTCACCCACCGACGGCACGCTCACCGGTACGGTCGACATCCCAGGTGGCGCTGCCAGCCAACCCGCCGTGGCCGGCGGCCGGCTTTACGTCATTAGCGGCAACGGCCAACTGCACGCTTTCCAATAGGGCGCGCTTCCGCTAGGGCCGCGGAATGGCACCTGCGCGCTTCACCTTGGCCATCGTTGGCCGCCCCAACGTGGGCAAATCCACGCTTTTTAACCGGCTTGTGGGGCGGCGGCTCGCCCTGGTTGACGATCAGCCCGGCGTAACGCGCGACCTGCGCGAAGGGGACGCGCGGCTGGGGCCACTTCGGTTCACGGTCATCGACACCGCGGGCCTGGAAGAGGCGACCGACGACAGCCTTGCCGGGCGCATGCGCCGGCTCACGGAGCGGGCAGTGGCCATGGCAGATATCTGCCTCTTCCTGGTGGACGCCCGCGCCGGGGTGACGCCCCTCGACCTGGATTTCGCCGCGCTTTTGCGCCGCGAAGGCGCCCGGGTGATCTTGGCCACCAACAAAGCCGAGGGCCGCGCCGGTGAGACGGGATACTATGAGGCGTTTTCTCTGGGCCTTGGGGACCCGGTGATGCTAAGCGCCGAACACGGTGAAGGCATGGACGACCTCATGCGCGCCCTCGATGATCTAAGCCGAGACATTGCCGTCCCAGATGAAAGCCCCGCAATTGACGTGGTTTTGGACGAAGACGGACAAAGCCCCGCCGAGGACCCCTCCCGCCCAATCCAGATCGCGGTTGTCGGTCGCCCGAATGCAGGCAAATCCACGCTCATCAATACCATCCTAGGCGAAGACCGCCTGCTGACTGGGCCCGAGGCGGGCATCACCCGCGACGCGATCTCAAGCGCCGTGCGCTGGGGCGACCGCGACGTGCGCATCTGGGACACGGCAGGCATGCGCAAACGGGCCAAGGTGCAGGAAAAGCTCGAAAAGCTCTCGGTGTCCGACGGGTTGCGCGCGGTGCGTTTTGCTGAAGTGGTGATCGTGCTCTTGGACGTGGGCATCCCGTTTGAAAGCCAGGACCTGCGCATCGCTGACCTGGCCGAACGCGAAGGCCGCGCCGTGGTCATCGCCGTCAACAAATGGGACCTCGAGGCGGGAAAATCCGAAAAACTGCGCGACCTGCGGGAGACCTGCGAACGGCTTTTGCCGCAGTTGCGTGGGGTGCCCGTGATCACGGTGAGCGCCCAGACCGGCCGCGGGCTCAACCGGCTCCGGGACGCGGTATTGGCGCAACACGCGGTCTGGAACCGCCGGGTGACCACCGCCCGGCTCAACACTTGGCTTGCGGGCATGGTCGCCGCCCACCCGCCGCCGGCGCCCGGGGGACGGCGCATCAAATTGCGCTACGCAACCCAGGCGCGCACGCGCCCGCCAAGCTTTGTGGTCATGTGCAGCGCCCCCGACCTTATGCCCGAGAGCTATAACCGCTACCTGGTCAACGGCTTGCGCACGGACTTTGACCTGCCCGGGGTGCCGATCCGCCTGACGCTTCGGGATCAGCGGGACCAGAACCCCTTCCGAGACAAAAAAGAAAAGCGGGTGACGAAACTGAATAAACACCTTGAAGGCCGCTACAATGCCGCTGCCG
>JBCCMR010000221.1:0-5883 GCA_039026255.1 Pseudomonadota bacterium | reverse complement strand
TGGTAGTCAAAATGGGCCAGGACGGTCACGACCGGGGTGCCAAGGTGATCGCGACGGCCTTTGCCGATATCGGGTTTGACGTGGACGTGGGTCCGCTTTTTCAGACCCCGGAAGAGGCCGCCCAAGACGCCATCGACAACGACGTGCATGTGGTGGGGATCAGCAGCCAGGCCGCCGGTCATAAAACCCTGGCGCCGCAGCTGGTGAAGGCCTTGGGGGAACAGGACGCCTCCGAGATCATCGTGATTTGCGGCGGGGTGATCCCGTCCCAGGACTACCAGTTCCTCTATGACGCGGGGGTCAAGGCGATCTTTGGGCCGGGCACCAATATCCCCGAGGCTGCGCGCAGCATTATGGACCTGATCCGAACCGCCTGATCTGCGCCGCCCGCGTTTGGCTGTTTCACCGCTTAGCGGGTGCTGCCGGTCGTAACACTCCGATGGCAAACAGGGTATCCGGCGCTATCGCAACCCACTTGCAAAGCCTGGGGCGGGCGCCGATAGTCCGCGCGCAAAGAACGACCGCCCCGTGCCCGGGCCGACAAACCCCTGCGGCGCCCCGGTCGACCCATCCGCGCGCGCCTACAAGCAGCGCGCCGCCTGCGATCCGGGGGATGAACCATGGCCAAAAAACGCAAACGCCAGTCCTCGGCGCTGTTTTACCACGCCCATCCGAAGCCCGGAAAACTTGAGGTCAGGCCCACAAAGCCGATGGCCAACAGCCGCGATCTGGCCCGCGCGTACAGTCCAGGGGTGGCCGAGGCGTCAACCGCAATCGCCGAAGATCCGGCGGCGGCCCAACAATACACCGCCCGCGGCAACCTGGTGGCGGTGGTGTCGAACGGGACCGCCGTCCTGGGCCTGGGCAATATCGGGGCGCTCGCCTCGAAACCGGTGATGGAGGGCAAGGCGGTGCTCTTCAAAAAATTTGCGGGCATCGACTGCTTTGACATCGAACTCGATGAACCTGATCCCGAACGGCTAGCCGACATCGTCTGCGCGCTCGAGCCGACCTTCGGGGCGATCAACCTGGAGGACATCAAGGCGCCCGACTGCTTCGTGGTCGAACGCATCTGCCGCGAGCGTATGAACATCCCCGTCTTCCACGACGACCAGCACGGCACGGCGATTGTGGTCGGGGCGGCGGCGGTCAACGCCCTGCGCCTGGCGGGCAAGGATTTCGCCGACATCAAGGTCGTCTCCACCGGCGGCGGCGCCGCGGGGATCGCCTGTCTGAACATGCTGGTGACGCTCGGCGTGCGGCGCGAAAACATCCATCTGTGTGATCTGGCGGGGCTAGTCCATGAGGGGCGCGTGGCGGACATGACCCCGCAGAAGGCGGATTTTGCCCAGCCCGGTGGTCCCCGCACCCTGGGCGAAGTTATCGCGGGCGCCGACCTTTTTCTGGGCCTGTCAGGTCCCGGGGTGCTGACGCCCGAGATGGTCAGCGCCATGGCGCCCGCGCCGATCATCCTGGCGCTGGCTAATCCCACACCCGAAATCATGCCCGATCTGGCGCGCGCTGCGGCCCCAGACGCCATTATCGCGACCGGGCGGAGCGACTATCCGAACCAAGTCAACAACGTGCTGTGTTTTCCGTTTATTTTCCGGGGCGCGCTCGACGTGGGCGCGACCGAAATCAACGAGGCCATGAAAGTTGCCTGCGTAGAAGGTATCGCCGCGCTGGCGCGTGCGGCGTCCAGCGCCGAGGCCGCCGCGGCCTATAAGGGCGAAAACCTCACCTTCGGGCGCGACTATCTGATCCCTAAGCCCTTTGACCCGCGCCTGATGGGCGTTGTGGCCAGCGCCGTGGCCCGGGCGGCCATGGACACCGGCGTGGCCACGCGGCCCCTGGCCGACATGCGGGCCTACCAGCGCCAACTGGACGCGTCGGTCTTCCGGTCGTCGTTCATCATGCGCACGGTCAAGGCCCAGGCCGCCGAAACCCGGCGCCGGGTGATCTTTGCTGAAGGCGAGGACGAACGCGTGCTGCGCGCCGCCAACGCAATGCTAGAGGAAAGCACCGACACGCCCATCCTTATCGGGCGCCCGGACGTGGTCGCCCGGCGCATCGAACGGGCGGGGCTGCAACTGGTGGCCGACCGCGACTTCGAACTGGTCAATCCCCAGCATGACAGCCGCTACCGGGACTACTGGGAAACCTATTATCAGCTGATGGCTCGCAAGGGGGTAACACCCGACCTGGCCAAGGCGATTATGCGCACCAACACCACCGCCATCGGTGCCATGGCCGTGCACCGGGGCGACGCCGACAGCCTGATCTGCGGCGCCTTTGGCCAGTACCTGTGGCACCTGGGCTATATCGAAAATGTGCTCGCGCGCGATGGGCTTCACCCGGTGGGGGCACTGAGCCTGATGATCGCCGAAAAGGGTGTGCTTTTTGTGGCGGACACCCAGGTGCACCCGGACCCCACGCCCCAGCAGATCGCTGAGGTGACCGACGCTGCCGCCCGCCACGTGCGCCGCTTTGGCACCGAACCCAAGGTCGCGCTATGCTCGCACAGCCAATTCGGCAACTTAGCCACAGGAAGCGGGCCTAAGATGCGCGCCGCGCTTGACGTGCTGGACAGCGCGCCCCGCGATTTCGTCTACGAAGGCGAAATGCACGTGGATGCGGCACTCGATCCCGAGGTGCGTAAACGGCTTATGCCCGGCGGACGCCTGGGAAGCGCGGCCGCCAATACACTGATCTTTGCCACCACGGACGCTGCCAGTGCAGTGCGCAATGTGCTAAAAGTCCACGCGGGCGGGCTCGAGGTTGGCCCTGTGCTTATGGGGATGGGCAACAAAGCCCATATCGTGACGCCGTCGATCACGGCCCGGGGGCTTTTGAACATCGCGTCCCTGGCTGGGACAAGCGTGACCAGTTACGGCTGACGTCAATTGCCCACGGGGGGCCTTGGCAATCGGTCCCGGTCAGGCCAAAACGGCCCGGCTGGACGGCAAAGAGCAAGGGAGGCAGTAACATGGGCTACGCAGAGGTCTACGACGCCTGGACCAAAGACCCGGAGGCTTTCTGGATGGAGGCAGCCCAGGACATCGATTGGATCAAGGCGCCGACCCGGGCACTCGATGACAGCCGAGCGCCGATTTACGAATGGTTTACCGACGCTGTCGTCAACACTTGCTACAACGCCGTAGACCGCCACGTGGCCGCGGGCCGCGGCGACCAGCCAGCGATCATCTACGACAGCCCGATCACAGGCGCCAAAGACACGATCACCTATGCCGCGCTGCAAGACCAAGTGGCGCGCCTTGCTGGGGTCATGGCCGGGCAAGGGATCGTGAAAGGCGACCGGGTTATCGTCTACATGTCCATGACGCCAGAGGCGCTGATAGCGATGCTCGCCTGCGCGCGCATCGGCGCCGTGCATTCGGTGGTCTTCGGCGGGTTTGCAGCCCAGGAATTGGCGACGCGCATCGATGATAGCGGCGCGCGCCTGGTGATCGCATCCTCCTGCGGGATCGAGCCCGGGCGCGTGGTGGAGTACAAACCCCTTCTTGATGCGGCCATGGAGCTGGCCGAGGTGAAACCCGAACGTTGCCTGATCTTCCAGCGGCCCCAGGCCGAGGCCGCGATGGTTGCGGGCCGCGACCTGGATTGGGACACCGAGATGGCCGAGGCCACTCCGGCGGACTGTGTGCCAGTGGGGGGCGCAGACCCGGTCTACATTCTCTACACCTCGGGCACGACGGGACAGCCCAAGGGCGTCGTGCGGCCCACGGCGGGGCACCTGGTGGCCCTGAACTGGACTATGAAAAATATCTACGGCGTTGACCCGGGCGAGGTGTTCTGGGCCGCCTCGGACGTGGGCTGGGTCGTAGGCCACAGCTACATCTGCTATGCACCGCTCATCCACGGCAATACTACAATCGTATTTGAAGGCAAACCAGTGGGCACGCCCGATGCGGGCACCTTCTGGCGGGTCATGGCCGAACACAAGGTTGCGGCCTTTTTTACGGCGCCGACAGCGTTCCGCGCTATCAAACGCGAAGACCCCAAGGCCGAACACCTGACGGGCCACGACCTAAGCTACCTGCGCACGCTTTTTTTGGCGGGGGAACGGGCCGACCCAGACACCATCGAATGGGCCAAGCGGCACCTGGATATTCCGGTGATTGACCATTGGTGGCAAACTGAAACCGGCTTCACCATCGCTGGGAACCCCGTGGGGATTGAGCTTTTGCCGGTCAAGCTGGGCTCGCCCACGGTGGCGATGCCGGGCTATGACGTGCAAATCCTTGATGACGGGGGCCACCCGGTGCCCGATGGTACGCTCGGTGCCATCGCGATCAAGCTGCCGCTCCCGCCTGGGACGCTGCCCACGCTTTGGAATGCCGAGGACCGCTACCGCAAATCCTACCTAGATACCTTTCCCGGTTACTACGAGACCGGCGACGCAGGCATGAAGGACGACGACGGCTACCTTTATATCATGGCGCGCACAGACGATGTGATCAATGTTGCCGGGCACCGGCTGTCGACCGGCGCCATGGAAGAGGTGCTGGCCTCGCACCCTGACGTGGCCGAATGTGCGGTGATCGGCGTCAGCGACACGCTAAAAGGTCAGGTGCCGGTGGGGTTTCTGTGTCTGTCGAAAGGGGTGGACCGCCCGGAAGCGGACATCACCCGTGAATGTGTGACGCTCATGCGCGACCAAATCGGGCCGGTGGCAGCGTTTAAGTCCGCGCTTGTGGTGGATCGGCTGCCCAAGACACGATCAGGCAAAATCCTGAGGGCGACGATGGTCAAAATCGCCGACGGGGAAGACTACAAGATGCCCGCCACCATCGACGATCCGATGATCCTTGATGAGATCACCGCCGCCCTGGGCCGTCTTGGTCTTGCCCAAGGTTAGGGCCCAAAGATAAAAGCCAGCGTTCGGACGCGGAACAGCGTCCAGTCGCTGCCTCTGTCCTGTGCAAATTGCAACCCCCGGTATCTTTGCGGGCATTTTTTGCTCGCCTTTGCCCGGGATCGCCTTGCCTGACCCTAGGTCAAGCCTACAAACATCTCGGGAGCGGCAAACATTCGGGGGACAACGAAGGTGCGGCTTCTGACAGCGATCTGCATCCTATGGGCGGCCTTGGGCCCGAATGCGCGCGCGGATTTCGCGCTGGTCTACCCGGGCCCGGACGGCGTTCAGCAGGAAACCGTTCTGACCCTGGCGGATTTGGCGGCACTGCCCCAGGCCACACTGCGGACCGGAAATGACTTTGTTGACGGCAGCCGCGATTTCCGCGGCCCGCGCGCGGCGGATGTGGTGGCGCTTTTGGACGGTTTGCCCGCCGCGGTGGATGAGGCCTTCCTAACCGCCGCCAACGATTACACAACTACTGTTCCTTTGTCTGATTTCGCCCGCTTCGGGGTTATCTTGGCGATGCAGATGGACGGTGCACCCCTTTCGCGCCGAGACAAAGGGCCAATTTGGTTGATCTACCCCATCGACGACTTTGACGAACTGCGCGATCCCAGCATCAACAACCGCCTAATCTGGCAACTTGTGCGGATGGAACTGCGGTGACGTCCTGGCGCGGATATGTGCGCCCGTTGGCGTACGTGCTAATTTTCGCTGCGGTATTGGGGACTGCGGTGGCGTTTCTCCTGATGCGCGGAGGAATCGATGCCATGCGCGAGCGGTCACAAAATAACCTTTTATGGTCCGCTACCCAGCTAAGCCTAGAAGCTGGGCGTCTAGAGGCCACGCTTTTGGCCTATGAGCGGGGTGATGGCAGCGCGACCGCCGCAGATGTCAATCTGCGCTTTGATATCGTTTGGAGCCGGGTTGAGGTGTTTCGTCGGGGCACTGCCGCCCAGATGTTGCGTGACATGCCCGCCGCATACGAAACTGTCACGTTGCTA
>JBCCMR010000220.1:0-5888 GCA_039026255.1 Pseudomonadota bacterium | reverse complement strand
GCCTGGCCCATCTGGCGCACAAGTTCCGGCACCAGACGATGCATGACCGGGTCCTGGGCGCCCAGGAGATGCGCGTGGCGCATGGCCCGGCGCATAATTCGGCGCAGCACGTAGCCGCGGCCTTCGTTCGAAGGCAAAACCCCGTCGGCAATCAGAAACGCCGTGGACCGCAGGTGGTCGGCGATCACCCGGTGGTGCACGTTTTGATCGCTGTAGGGGTCGGTGCCTGTGACCTGGGCAGACGCTTCAATAAGCGCCTTGAAAAGGTCAGTGTCGTAGTTGTCGTGGCTGCCCTGCAAGAGCGCCGATATCCGTTCGAGCCCCATGCCCGTGTCGATGGACTGCATATCCAGGGGCACCGTTGCACCGTCTTCGAACATCTCGTTTTGCATGAAAACGACGTTCCAGATCTCGATGAAACGGTCGCCGTCCTCTTCTGGGCTGCCCGGCGGGCCGCCCCAGATGTGGTCGCCGTGGTCGTAGAAGATTTCCGTACAGGGGCCGCACGGACCAGTGGGACCCATCTGCCAGAAGTTGTCAGAAGTGGCGATGCGGATGATGCGATCTTCAGGTACGCCCACCTTGCGCCAGATTTCAAAGGCTTCGTCGTCAGTGTGATAAACTGTTGTCAAAAGACGGGACTTATCAATGCCAAAGTCCCGGGTGATTAAGTCCCAAGCAAACGGGATCGCTTCGGTTTTGAAGTAGTCGCCGAAGGAGAAGTTGCCCAACATTTCAAAAAAGGTGTGGTGCCGCGCCGTGTAGCCCACGTTGTCGAGGTCATTGTGTTTGCCGCCCGCGCGTACACATTTTTGCGCCGTTGTGGCGCGGGTGTAGTCGCGGGTTTCCTGACCCAGAAAAAGGTTTTTGAACTGCACCATGCCCGAATTGACAAACATCAGCGTCGGGTCGTTGCGGGGCACCAGCGGAGAGCTGCCGACAACCGCGTGTCCCTGCCTGGCGAAGTAGTTCAGGAAGGTGGATCGGATTTCGTTGACGCCCGCCATGGGATGCTCCGTTCAGCTTTTGGCCCGGGCGTTATATCGCGCGGCGCCCGGGTGTCTATGGCTTTGAAGATAGGGTTTTGGACCCGACCTTTCCGCGCAAAGCGGTCATCTAAGGGCTGCCGCAGCTAATGCTTGACCGCGCCGGGTCGAATCCGCCGCTCCAGATCGTCCATTAGCTTGCCTGCCACGTTGCGCTTTGTCGCTTTTTCGACCCCTTCGAGCCCGGGCGAGGAGTTCACTTCTAGCACTTTGGGCCCCTCAGAGGACCGCAGGAGGTCCACCCCCGCGAAATTGAGCCGCATCGCCCGGGCCGCGCGCACTGCGGTTTCCCGTTCGGCCTTGGTGATCTTGACCGGTTCTGCCGCGCCGCCCTGGTGGAGGTTGGAGCGAAACTCCCCCGCCGCCGCCACCCGGCGCATAGCCGCCACGACCTTGCCGCCGATAACCAGGCAGCGCACATCCTCGCCCGCCGCCTCTTTCACGAACTGCTGCACAAGGAAGTTGGCCTTCAATCCCCTGAATGCTGAAATCACAGAATCCGCCGCCTTGGAGGTTTCCGCAAGCACAACGCCTTTGCCTTGAGTTGATTCCAAAAGTTTCACAATCAACGGCGCCCCTCCGGCAAGCCCGATCAGGTTTTTGTTGTCCTTGGGGCTGCTTGCGAAGGCTGTGGTCGGCGTGCCGATGGTGTTGCGCGCCAAGATCTGGTGGGCATGGAGTTTGTCCCGACTGGCCGTGATCCCTTCGGAGCCGTTCACGCAGTATGCGCCGATGGTTTCAAACTGGCGTACAACCGCGGTGCCGTAGGCGGTGATGGAGGCGCCAATGCGCGGGATCACCGCGTCGTAGAAAGGCAGCTTCTTGCCGTCGTAATGGATTTCGGGCGCCGTGGTGCGAATATTCATGTAACAGCGGGCAGTGTCGATCAGCTCTATCGAGTGGCCGCGCTTTTCGCCTTCCTCAACGATCCGCTGGGTGGAGTAATTGTCGGGCTCCCTCGTGAGCACAGCAATGCGCAGGGGCCGCGCAGCGGCGTCGGCCACGCGTCGGCGGCGGTAAACATCATAGGTCAACTCCGGCTGGCAAAAACCCTCCGTAGGCAGGATCGCTGTGCCCTCGGGCAACGCAGAGCGGCCTAAGAGCATCCGGTAGGCCATGCCGCCGCGGTCGGTAAGCGTTACCTCGATAGTCCAGGTGCGTTCGCCCATGGTCACCGGCGTTTCGATGACAAAGCGCATCTCGCTTTCGCCGTTTGAAGATGTCACCTCCCGGCGGGCTTTCACATCCGCCGAGCAGATCACCTCCCGGTCATTGCGATCAGGGTCCGGTCGCACGGCAAAGCGCACCCGGGGACGGTCTTTGGTGCCAAAGGGCTCGATATCGTAAGCGTGAAGCGCTGAGGTGCGTGCCCCAGTGTCAACCTTGGCTTTGAGCGCGGGCAGGCTCAACTCCGGCAGCGCAAGCCATTCCTCCCATCCCAGGGTGAATGGATCGGCGGCGGGGTTTGTGTCTGGCATCGGCTCTCTTTCGGTTGCTTTGGGCTTGCATCGGCCCCGACGCCCGACGAAACGGACGCATGGATCAAGTTAGGTTCACCATCGCCGCGCGCCAAGGGCGCGCCCGTACCGGGGTGCTAAGCACGCCGCGAGGCGACATACGCACGCCCGCGTTTATGCCGGTGGGAACCGGTGCGACCGTCAAGGCCATGCACCCGGAAAATGTCCGAGCCACAGGCGCCGATATCCTTTTGGGCAACACCTACCACCTGATGTTGCGGCCCGGCGCCGACCGGATGGAGCGCCTGGGCGGGCTCCACCGATTTATGAACTGGGATCGCCCGATCCTGACCGACTCCGGCGGTTTTCAGGTGATGAGCCTGGCGAAGCTGCGCAAACTCGATGAAACGGGGGTGCGCTTCAAGTCCCACATCGACGGGTCCGAGCACATGCTCAGCCCGGAAACTAGCATGGATATTCAGCGCAAGCTGGACTCCGATATTGTGATGGCCTTTGACGAATGCCCTGCGCTCCCGGCGCGGCGGGACGCAATTGCGGCTTCTATGCAGCTTAGTATGCGCTGGGCAAAACGGTCCCGCGATGCCTTCGGCGACCGTCCGGGGCACGCGCTATTTGGTATCCAGCAAGGCGGGCTGGAAGAGGATCTGCGCCGTGAAAGCGCCGAGGCTTTGCGCGACATTGGCTTTGACGGCTACGCGGTCGGCGGCCTTGCGGTGGGCGAAGGACAAGAGGCCATGCTCGGCTGCTTGGACTACGCCCCGGAACAACTGCCCGCGGAAAAACCCCGCTATCTTATGGGGGTCGGTAAACCCGACGACATAGTGGGCGCAGTGGCGCGCGGCATCGATATGTTCGACTGCGTCTTGCCCACCCGGTCTGGGCGCACAGGCCAGGCACTGACCCGGCGCGGACCTATCAACCTGCGCAACGCGCGGCACCGCGATGACCCGCGTCCGCTGGACGAAGAGTGTGACTGTCCCGCCTGCCGGGGTTATTCGCGCGCTTATCTGCATCACCTAGTCCGGTCCCAAGAAATGCTGGGCGCCATGCTTTTGACCTGGCACAACCTGCACTATTGCCAAAAGCTGATGGCGGACATCCGCACTGCTATCGCCGAGGGTCGGTTTGACGCCTGGCAAAAGGATTTCCACGCCATGCGGGCCGCGGGTGACATCGCGCCATTGTAAGTCACCGGCCCGTGCCAGCGGTTCCAACGCACGTAAATTCAGACGCAAATTTCCCCCCGACCCGCCCAAGGCGCGACCAAAAGCACGCCCTTGCACGTCGTCGTCCAACGACTTACATCGACCACATTGCAGTGTCGCAGCGCCTTTGGGAACACGCCCATGACCGCCGAACAAACGCCCATGGAAGGCGAACCGCTTATCAAGCCGTCGAACACGGACCATCCGCTTTACGACGCGGTAGCGGATGCCTGTCGCACGGTCCATGACCCTGAAATTCCGGTCAATATCTTTGACCTGGGGTTGATCTATACCATCGACATCGACGACGCAGGCGTGGCCGATGTGATCATGACGCTGACCGCGCCGGGTTGCCCGGTGGCAGGCGACATGCCAGGGTGGGTAGAGGACGCCGTGCTCAGCGTGCCAGGCATCCAGGCGGCGCATGTTTCGCTGGTCTGGGAACCCCAGTGGGGCATGGACATGATGACCGACGAGGCCCGGCTTGAGCTGGGCTTTATGTAAGGAGGCGCGCGATGTTTGCGATCCCCGGAAAACAGGCCGTTACCATCACCGATAAGGCCGCCGCCCAGATCCGCAAGCTAATGGCGTCGGGCGAAAAGCGGGGCTTACGCATCGGCGTTAAAAAGGGGGGCTGCGCGGGTATGGAATACACCATGGAATACGTGGACGCCGTTGACCCCAAGGACGAGGTTGTCGAGCAGGACGGCGCGCGCGTGATGATTGCGCCGATGGCGCAGATGTTCCTTTTTGGCACCCAGATCGACTATAAGGTGTCGCTCTTGGAGGCGGGGTTTGTCTTCAACAACCCGAATGTGACCGAAGCCTGCGGCTGCGGCGAATCGATAAAATTCGGCAACATGTGAATGGCGGTCTCGGCAGAAGAGATCGCTTTCTTGACAGATCACTTCTCGGACCTGGGCGCGATTACCACCCGCCGCATGATGGGGGGCCTGTGTGTTTACGCCGATGGGGTGATTTTTGCCATCGTCGGGCCGGATGGACGCCACTACTTCAAAGCTCGCGACGACCTGGCCGAGGCCCTAGCTGCAGAAGGCGCGTCGCAGTGGCGTTACGCCAACGAAAAGACCGGCCGCCGCGCGGTGATGCCCTATTGGACCTTCCCTGAGGCGGCCCTGGACGACCCCGACGAAGCCTGCACCTGGGCCCGAAAGTCGCTGGCGCAAGCGGACTAGGCAAAGGACGTAGTCGGGGCGCTGACTCGGCCATACGTCTGAGCCTTAAGCGCGTGGAGCAAGAAACCTCTTGCCCGAAGCTTCCCGAGTGCACTGGCCCGACTACGAAAGCGCGTTGTCAGATGGGTTTCCAAGCGGGTAGCAGGGGAAAGCCGCTTTTGGAAAGGATCACCATGCGCCGCAAGCTTGCCGCCGGAAATTGGAAGATGAACGGTCTGCGCCAGGCGCTTACCGAAGTGGAGGCAATCCACGCCGCCCTGCCCGAACCGGACTGCGACGTGCTGATCTGCCCGCCAGCGACGCTTATTCGGTCCATGGTTCGCACCTGCGAACCCATGCACATCGAAGTGGGCGGACAGGACTGCCACGAAAACCCCGCTGGGGCGCACACGGGTGACATCTCGGCGGCGATGTTGGCCGATACGGGCGCAAGCTACGTCATCCTGGGCCACTCAGAACGCCGCGCGGCCTACCTTGAAAGCGATGCCCAGGTGCGCGCCAAGACCCGCGCCGCATGGGACGCGGGGCTGACGGCCATTATCTGTATTGGCGAAACGCTCGACGAACGGGACGCGTCGAACACGCTTGACATCGTAGCCGGGCAGATGGCCGCGTCAGTTCCCGATGGGGCAACCGGGGCAAACACAGTGTTGGCCTACGAACCCATATGGGCCATAGGCACCGGGCGCACCGCCACAACTGACCAGATCGAAGAGGTCCACAGCTTTGTGCGCGCTAGCCTGTGTCGCCGGTTTGGCGACCACGGCCAAGCCATGCGTATCCTCTACGGGGGCTCCATGAACCCCACTAACGCCGGCGAAATCGCTGCGGTGGCGGATGTCGATGGCGGCCTCGTGGGCGGCGCCAGCCTGCATGCCGAGGATTTCATCCGCATCATCGACGCCTTGGGCGCTTGACGGCGTTAGTGGGGTTCATGGAGCCCCCGTAGAGGATACGCATGGC